>JANWKK010000233.1 GCA_025451425.1 Gemmatimonadaceae bacterium | reverse complement strand
TCCTCGCGCGCAACGCGAGTTGGTGCCTCACTCGGGCCACATGCCCTTCTGGGAAGCGCCGGACGTGTTCTTCTCGGTCGTTGATTCCTTCCTCGCCGCCCCGCTGCTGGGCGCCGTTCGCCAATCCGTATGAAGCGTGCTAAGCGAGCGTCTTTGACCGTTCTGTATCTCGCCGTCGGTGTCGGCGCGTTAGGCGCTGTCAAAAAGACGCGTTCACCCGAAGTCGCTGTCGCGCACGCGCTCACCGCGTCGCGCGAACAGAGCGCGGCCGGAAGCGTCGGACGCGCACTCTTTCCACCGCGTGGCGACGATCTCGACGAACCCGATCGCGCCGCAGTGCGCCGTCGGTTACGACGCGATGAGCCGGGCACCTACATCGCCGAGATCCTGCAGCAGCGAGATTCGTCTCTCGCGCGTTGGCCCGATCGTGGCGATCGGCCGCTCGCGATATGGATCCAGCCGAGCGCAGCGATCGATGATTGGATGCCCGGTTACGTCGATCGCGTACGCGAAGCGTTCGAGGAATGGGAGGCCGTTGGCCTTCCCCTGGGCTTTGTGTTCGTCGACGACTCCGCCGACGCCGAAGTCCACGTGAACTGGATCGATCACTTCAGCGAGCCAATCAGCGGGCGCACCAAGTGGGCACGCGACGATGATTGGTTGATTACCGACGCGAACATCATTCTCGCCGTGCATCACCATCAAGGTGAGGTGCTCGACGAAGAAGCCATGCGCGCGATGGCGCTCCACGAGATCGGACATCTTCTCGGACTCGATCACACGCAGGATCAGACGAGTATCATGGCGCCCAAGGTCCGTGTGCGCGATCTCTCCTCCGCCGACCGCGCGACGGTGCGACTGCTGTACTCCCTCCCACCTGGTCCGGTGCGCTGATCCCGGCGAGTGATCGCCGCGCGCTCAGTCGTTCCGCGACGTTTCATTCATGGGACGCATCGAGTACTGGCTGCTTGGTGCCGTCGGCGCGCTCATCACGTTCATCGCGTTCGAGAGCGTGAAGTCGACGGTGGAGCCGCGTCGTTACGCGTTCCAGGTCGCGCAGTCCGGCACTCCGCGAAGCGATGTGCTCGGAGACTCCGCTCTCGACTCGAGCGGCGGACGCGAGAATGCGTCTGATCGTGCCGACGTACACAACGCCGTTCTGCCCTCGAGCACGCGCGCGCCCTCTCGCAACGCAGCCGAGATTCGGCGACGGATCGCCGACGCTGGGCCGCGGACCTACATCAACGATCTCCTCGCGATGCAGGACTCTGTTCTATATCGATGGCCGGAGAATCGCGACGAAGGAGTCCGTGTCTGGATCCAATCAGATCCGCACGTTCGCGACTGGTGGATTGGTTACGTGCAGTCTGCGCGCGACGTGTTTCTGGAGTGGCAGACAGCCGGCATTCCGCTGCGCTTCGTTTTCCCAACTGACTCCGTTGGCGCCGATATCGTCGTTCGCTGGATCGATCAGTTCCCTGTAGACGAGCTGCGCATCGGCAAGACGAGACGGCTCGCCGATCAAAATTCATGGGTGAGACACGCCGAGGTCGTGGTCGCCCTTCATGACCGTGACGGCGACACATTTCCGCCGGGCGAGATCAGCGAAATTCTGCGCCATGAAATCGGCCACGCGCTCGGGCTTGGACATTCGAAGAACACGGGAACGATCATGTACCCCGAGAGCACGCATCTCGACATCACCGATCTCGATAAGGAAACGCTGCACCTGCTGTACTCCTTGCCACCGGGGCGCGTGCGGTGATTGGTGGTTGGTAATTCCACCACCAGCAACCAGTCACCAGCAACCAGCGCACGCGCCCGGATCTTGCGCCTGTGCTGCGCGCATGGGACGAATCTTCGATGTCGCGATCGTCGGCGGCGGACCAGCGGGGCTCAGCGCCGCGATCTGGCTCGCGCGGTATCTCCATTCAGTTGTTCTCGTCGACAGCGGCGATCCGCGCAACTGGGAAACCAGAGGCGTGAACGGATTTCTCGGTCTTCCCAACATTCGTCCGGCGGATCTGCGCGCTCTTGGGCGAGAAGAGTGTCGGTGCTACGACGTCGAGCTCGTCGATGATATCGTCGTCGCGGCCGGCAAGTCGAGCGACGACGAATTCACGCTCGAGATGGTCAGAGGCGAACCGTTGTGCGCTCGTCGGTTACTACTCGCCATCGGCATTCGCGACGTCTGGCCGGATGTTCCTGGACTCGATCACACCTTTGGTGAGAATGCGCACGTCTGCCCCGACTGCGATGGCTACGAGGCGCGCGGAAAGAAGATTGTCGTGATTGGAAGCGGTCGGCGCGCCGTTGGGATGGCGCTCAACCTAACGACGTGGACGCGCGAGATCATCATCTGCACCAACGGTCAGCGATCCGCGTTCGACTTGCCCGAATACTGCGAGAAGCTCGACGCACTCAACATCCTCGTGCTCACTGAGCCGATCCTTCGCGTCGTGTGTGAAGGTCACACGATTCACAGTCTCGAGCTGGCAGACGGCATGCACCTCGACGCAGAGAAAATCTTTCTCGCGATTGGCCAGTTTCCCGCGGACGACGCCGGTACGAAGCTGTCATTGCAACTCGGCTGCGAGCGCGACGAAGAGGGGCATGTGCTCATCGACGACCACTATCGTACATCGGTGCACGACGTGTACGCGGCCGGCGACATCGTCCCCGGGCCGCAGCTGGCGATTACCGCCGCTTCGGATGGGGCCATTGCGGCACTAGCGATTCACAAGTCGCTCGTGCCAGAACACCAGAAGCTGATGCCGCGAGACCAGGCGCTCACTACCACCGGAGCGTGAGCGCGCGCGTTCGCTTCTGACGGACGATCTCGAGCTCCACATTGCGATCACCATCGTGCGCTGCAACGATGCGGCGTAGCTGCGCGACGTCGGTTATGTCGCGTCCGTCCGCGCGACTGATCACGTCACCACCGCGTAGACCGGACGACTCCGCGGGATCGCCAAAGACTTCGGTAACGAGCACGCCACTCGAAACACCGAAGATGTGGCCAAGCGATTCGTCGGTGATCGCAACGAGCTTCGCGCCGACCACAGGAACGACACCGGCGTCGCGCCCATCGAAGATGCGGATCTGCGGCGTGCGCGAAGCAAGCACCCTATTGCCCGGCATCGCGAGAACGAGAGGCATCGGATCGGCGGACAGGTCTGGAGGGCTGAATCCTCGCAACGCCTCGATCTGTGGCGGCGCCTTCGCCACCGAGACGTCGTACTCTCGCTCTTCGCCGGCGCGCCTAACCGTGACCGTAATGTGCCGCGATGGCTGGAGGAGCTTCGTCAGGTTGATCTCGTGATCGCGCAAGTCGGCACCGTCGTAGGCGATGAGTTGGTCGCCACGTGAAATGCCAGCGCGCTCGGCGGGCGAGCTGGGCTCGACCGAGATCACTCGCGGATAATTGAAGTACCGGATGTAGACGCTGTCGTCGCGGATCGCGCGCTGCTGCGTGCCCTGCGCATTGATGCCGATCCATCCAGGCTGCAGCGACCGCATCGGGTTACGGGGCAACCCACGAGCGAATGCCCGGGCCTGCTGCGCCAGCGCTCGCGCTTTGGCCGCCGATATGGAACCGGAAGGGTCGACGAGGCGCAAGCGATCGGTCTGCTCTTGCTCATTGATGTCAACCAGCGACGTGATGATCGAGCGAAGCTCGCGCACGAGATCGACTCGATCTGGCGCGTCGAGCCCGAGTCCCTCCACCTCGTGCTGTAGTGAGTCGAGCCGGCCTTGCAACAGCGAGCGTAGGCTGCGGAGATACACAGTATCAGCCGAGCGTCGCAGTTGCAGGCGATAGACGCGGTCGGTGTCGCGCTGCGCTACCGGCGTCTGCGCCATCGCGCGCGGCGCACCGATCACGAGTCCGACAAGGGGGGCCCAAGATGAAAAACGCACTCGAGGCATCATCGCCACACTACTCCACGTCGAGTCATTAGAAGATGTTCACCCGCATGTTCGCGGGAAGCGACGCATTGAGCTGCCGCAGCGTCGCTTCCCGCTGTCCCAGCGTCGTTAGGTAGTAGCCGTTGATCACCGGATCGCCCGGCGACTCAGCGAGCGCCTGACGAACGGTTGCGCCCACCTCGTCCAGCGTTGCGAGACGGCGGCGAATAGCGGCCGGACTGTCTGGCGACAGTTCTGTTGTGTCATGCGCCGAGAGGTAGAGCGCCGCGCTCTGATACAGCGTCTGAGCTTGCTCCTGTGCCGAGCGCGCTTCGTCGATGCTCGAGAACGCCGATGAATCCGCGGTCGCCTTCGCCAAGCCGCTCGAAGCACGCCGCGCTCCGGGCAGTATCGATCCGACCGCCGAGTAACGACCATAGGCGATGCCGCCGATTGCAATCAACAACGCAGCGGCTGCCTGTGACCACACGCCGAATCGTCGCGGACGACGCGCGACGCGCCACTCGCCCGTATCGATGACGCCATCGGCCCGGAGCGCCGGCGCCAGTGATTCCCAATCGCTCAAGGGCGCACCGATTCGCTGTTCGCCATTCGCAAGATCGCGCAGCGTTCGGTACGCCGTGCGCTCAGCCGCGCATCGCTCGCACGACGCGAGATGCGCGAGCTCCGCCGATGTCGGCGGCTCGTCGTACAGCGCTGCGAGGCGCTCATCAGGCAGGTGCGACATGTCCACGGTCAGTCCTCGGTCTCGTTGCATCGGATGCTGCTTCTACCAAATGGGCTAGCAGCTTGCGCAGCTTCGCCCGTGCTTTGAAGAGTTGTGATTTCGAGCCACCTGCGGTAATGCCGAGGTCGCGAGCAATCTCTTCGTGAGTAAATCCTTCCACGTCGTGCAACACAAACACGGTACGCGCGCCTGGTGAGAGCTTCGTCATCGCTTCTTCAATCGAGGCGGCGAGGAAGGAACGGTCGGTATCGATCTCTACCGACGCGCTGTCTTCCTGAATTTCGGCTTCCACGTTCGCGAGCCGTCTCGTTTTGCGGAGTGCGTTGAGCGTGCGATTCACCGCGATCCGGTGCGCCCATGTACCGAACTGCGAGTCGCCACGATAGCTGGGCAGCGCTCGGAAGATCTGAATCCAGACCTCCTGAGCGATGTCGGCTGCCAGATCCTGGTCGCTTCCGACCAAGCGCCGAACAACGAGGTCGATGTGCGGGGCGTGGCGCGTCCACAACGCCCGTAGCGCCGCCTCATCTCCTTCGATTGCCTGGCGAATCGTGAGAAGCTCGACAGTCACGGGGAATTGGTCACCGCGAGGGTGAGAATGGTTTGCGCTGTTGGCTGGCGACTAACGGCTGGTCGTCAGCGGTCGGTCGGGAAAGCCGTCTCCAACGACCGAGCACCAACCACCAGTTCTCAACCATTTGGCGCACCGTTGCATACGCCCCCCTTGCTCGTCCCGTTTCCATGCGACATTATTTCCGACGCGCGGCCCCCGCCTCTGGAACCTTGGTCGCCCTCAGGTAGTAAGGCACTCATAGCGCCGGATGCTTATTCCCCCCACGTCCGGCTTGCCATCGTTTTCGTTGCACGGCATCTGCATTATAGGCGTTACCGAGCGATTCGTTAGCGCCGCCTTCTGATTTCAGCTCGCCCGACCGGGGAGTGGAAGTGTTGGTCTCTTTGCTGTTCTCGGCTTTGACGCTCGCCACTGGCGGCCCCACCGGACCGGGGGGGTTGCCCGTGAAAGCACCCCGCTCGGTCGGCATGTCTGCCTCACGGCTGGCCAAGATTGACCACGTTGTTATGCGTGGCATCCAAGCGGGCGGCTATCCCGGCGCCGCCGTTGTCGTTGGGCGTAAGGGCGCAGCCGTTTGGCAGCGCGGCTTTGGCCGCCTCGACTGGAATGACGAGAGTGAGTCGGTTAGTCCCACCGAGAGCATCTACGATCTTGCCTCGCTAACCAAGGTCGTCGGCACGACCACCGCCCTGATGATTCTCTACGATCAGGGAAAGGTGCACCTCGACGATCCGGTCTCGAAATACATCCCTGAGTTTTCAGGCGGCGAGAAGGATCTCGTTACGCTCAGACTGCTGCTCGAGCACCGGTCCGGCTTACCCGCTGGACGCGACCTCTGGCGCATCGCACATAGCTCTGACGAGGCTCGTCAGGCGGTGATCGAGACGCCACTCGTCTATCATCCCGACCAGTACTACGAGTACTCCGATCTCGGTGCGGACATGCTGGGCTTCGTAGTGGAGGCAGCGTCCGGTCAACGTCTCGATCAGTTCCTCGCCGACCATGTCTGGAAGCCGCTCGGAATGGAGAACACCTTCTTCAAGCCGGCGGACTCGCTGCGCGAGCGCATCGCTCCAACCGAGGTCAATCCACCGCGCGGATATCCGCTGCGCGGCGAGGTGCACGACGAGAACGCCTTTGCGCTTGGCGGGATCGCGGGGCACGCGGGATTGTTCAGCTCGGCCGCCGATCTCGCCGTGTTTGCCCAGATGATGTTGAACGGTGGTGAATACGGCGGGACGAGGATCATTGCCGACTCCACCGTCGCGCTGTTCACGACTCGCGCGGCGCGAACACGAGCGCTGGGCTGGGACACCTGCGGCGGCGACGGCAGCTGCGGAAAGTACCTGAGCGAGCGCGCGTACGGACACACGGGATTTACCGGAACGTCGCTCTGGATCGATCCGGATCGCGACATGTTCGTCATCCTGCTCACGAACCGAGTGCACGCCGCACGTGCACGTCGTCCCGCAAAGGTAATTGCGGACGTCCGAGCTGATCTATCCGACGCCGCTGCGCTCGCCGTGATCGACTACGGCGACGGCATGCTCGAGATGCCGGCGAAGTTCAGAGCAGATCGCGCGATCGGTTGGAATAAGCCAGAGCGCGTCGCTCGAGCTCGGCACTCGCGAGTTCACACTTCCGTGAGCGCTGGACGCATCGGCACGAAGTCGAGCAGCGCGAAGTTGGGTAGCGCGAAGTCCAAATCGTCCAGCGCGAAATCGTCGAAGTCCAAGGCGAAGAAGAGCGCGGCCAAGAAGCCAGTGACGAAGCATTCGACGAAGAAGACGACGCACAAGAGTTGAAGCCGTCGTCTGGAATCGAAGGCAATGCGGGTCCTTCAGTACATCCAGCCTAGTCCGACGTAGACCGCAGCTGACGATTCGTTGGAGTGCCCGACGTCAGTGGCGACGACGAAGCTGGGACCCACGCCGACTCGCAGTCCTCCACCGTAGCCGACGTGTAGATCGTCGAGTGCCTGCTCGACGCGGAACTGGTCGGCCCATACGCGGCCGGCGTCTGCGAAGGCGCTCAACGCGAGGAACGACGAGCGTCCGAATACTGAGAAGTCGGTCGCGCGCCATCGCAGCTCAGAGTTGCTGAGCAGCTGCGACTTTCCGATGTAGCGATCCTTGGGGATGCCTCTCAGGCTGCTCGAACCGCCAAGTCCCTCAGCTTGCTTGAACGAGGACTGAATCGTCGCGAGCTCGTCGAAAGGCACGTTCCCCACAGCCCCCTGAGCAACCACGCGTTGGGCAAAGACTAGCCGTCGCGTCAACGGGAGATATTGGCGCGCTGTCGTCGTCCACCGCGTGAAGTTTTCTGACCCGCCAAGCTCTTTGCTCGCGCGCTGGACGATGGCTTCCGCCCACGTTCCGCGGCTGGGTCCGATCTCGCGATCACGCGAATCCCACAGCAGCCCGGCGCGAATGTAACTGACCCGATCAGGCGGTGGCGTTTGCCCGTTTTGTTGCACCGCGAGAAGGGTCGTGCCCGAGTCATAGGGCGTGAGATCGATCGCCGAACGCGAGAATCCGCCCCCAAAGAGCAATCGTGCTGACGATCTTCCGATGCGATGCTGAAAGTCGGCCGTAGCGCGCAATCGCTCGCGGCCGAAGCGGTAGAAGTAGGAGTTTGGGGCTTGCTCGAGCGCCGGATCGTAGGGCGTCGAGTTGCCGACGCCATAGTACGGCTGCGCGCGCTGCTCCTCCCGCCCGGCAAATGCACTGACGCGCCATCCGAGCGGCAGCAGTGTCGGCGCGTCGAAGAAAACTGTCGCATCGCGCCGGCCTCTGCTCGTCAACAACACCGTCGGCTGAATTGTGAAGCGATACGGCTGGACCCCCAAGCCGTAGTTGTAGAGCTCGAAAGCGGCTCCGATGCCGAAACCCTCATCGGCGTCGAAATTGAGGGCAGGCACGCCGTTGACATCCCACCCTTTGGGTACCCGCGGGGTCGTTTGCGACGCGGCGCGATCATCGCTCTGCTGGGCACGGGCACTTCCGGCGAGGATCAAAGCGAGGCTAATGCCGAGGATGCGGACCTGGATTCGAGAGCGCATGACTGACCACTCCATCACGAGGTTGACCGTCGACGTGAAGCTCGCGTCGTGTGGAGTGAGCAGCCATGCGCGACATGACGTAGCAAAGCGATTCGGCTGACGTAGATGAGTTCTGTGGTTGACGCCGAAGTTGGTGAAGATCCACTCGAGCTCGCGCGTGAGCTCGTAATGCTCCACGGCTGGAACGCGACCGCCTACCAGATCGTGAACCCTGGGA
>JANWKK010000232.1 GCA_025451425.1 Gemmatimonadaceae bacterium | reverse complement strand
GTTGCGGGTCACGAGATTCGTCGCGGTCGTGTAGTACGTCGAATCCGAGAAGAACGCTTCCTCAGCCGTCACGAGGTTGCGCAGGTCCGACTTCATCGCGGTCACGTACGCCTTCGTTTTGGTGTTGGCGAACTTCGGGATCGCGATCGCGGCCAAGATGCCGATGATGACGACCACGATCAGGAGCTCAATGAGCGTGAAGCCCTTCCGGGCGGTTTTGAGAGTCAGCATGGTGGGTTGCCGGAGAAAGGTGGGTGGGATCTCAGTGCTCTCAGCCCGATTGATTGGTCGCAACAAGCCGTGAGCGGTAGTCTCCACGCCCTCGTAGGGCAACGCGGGTTCCAAGTGGTACCCATCTACACATATCGTTGACTATGAGCGTTTTCTGAAAAACATCTGTGCTCACATCTATTCCCAGCTTCTCGCAAGGTGCACGATGTGTCGCTAAGTGCAGTAGGCAAAGGCGCTTGTCATCGACACCAGACAATGTATGGGCGACTAATGCAACGAAGCGCGCGTGAGGCGCCAAACAACTCGGCCGGCCAGTGGATCGGCGCTGAGGCGCCCACCGTCGACACGCAGCGTCTGGACGTCACCGTCAGGCATCGCAAAACGGCCCGTTGCCGGCTGGCCGTCGGTACTGAACACGCGCAGCTCGACGTGTCGCCAGTCGATCGACGACGTGCTCTGCGTGACGGCGACGTGCGGCAGGATAGTGTGATCTCGCACGAGAAGAACGATCGGAATCGGACCCGCGTCGATCTCCTGCCAACGCGCACCACTGTACGCCCTGCCGGTTTGGTAATCGATCCATGAGCCTGGGGGCAGGTAGACGCGCCGACGAGTCACGTCCGAAAACATAGGAGCGACCAGCAGGTCCGATCCGAAGAGGTACTCGTCCTCCACGAGCCAGGAGGTCGGATCGTCGGGATACTCGAAGAAGAGCGCTCGCAACATCGGCCAACCCCGCGCGGCCGATTCCTTGGCCTGCGCCCAGACGTACGGCATCAAAGCGTACTTCAGCTCGACGGCGCGCCGAAAGTCGTCGACGAAAGCCGAGTCGTACGTCCACGGCTCGCGCGGCGGCGCGCCATGACTCCGCGTGTGCGACGTGAGCACGCCGAACGCGAGCCAGCGCCGATACAGATCGCGCGGTGCACGATTGAGGAAGCCGCCCACGTCGTGGCTCCAGAAGGTGAAGCCGGAGAGACCTAACGAGAGCCCGGCGCGGAGCTCGGCGGCCATCGCTTGATTGGTGTTCTCGGCGTCGCCGCCCCAGTGTACCGGATATCGCTGGCTCCCTGCCCACGCGCTTCGCGCCCAGATGATGCCTTCGTTCGCGCCGCGTACTTCGCGCGTCACCTGCGTCACCGCTTGCTGATAGCGCAATGGATAGAGATTGTGCTCGTACCAGCCGGTGCGTCCGGAGTGATAGATCCCCGTCAGGGGCGCCCCTTCGCCGAAATCGGCCTTGATGACGCCGACGCCCATCTCCAGCAACGCCTTCAGCTTTCGCTGATACCACCGAACGGCGGCCGGATTGCTCATGTCGAGCACGGCATCTTCGGCCGGCAAGCGGCCTCCATCGTTAGGCACGGCGTAGCCGCTGTCGACGAGCTCTCGCCAGAGCGGGTTCTTGGGCGTGAAGTAGGTGTATTGCCAGAGGCTCACGTGGAAGCCTTGCGTGGCGAGATCGTGGATCATGCGCGCCGGATCGCTGAAGCGCGATCGCGAGAACTGGAAGTCGCCACGCCAATCGGTCTCGAACCAACCGGTGTCGAGGTGCAGCACATCTGCCGGGATGCGATACTGCCGCAGCTTGGCGGCAACGTCGCGCACCTGTGCTTCGGAGTTGTACGTGATGCGGCTCATCCAGAAGCCGAAGGACCAGAGCGGCGGCACTGGACTTCGCCCGGTGAGCGCGGTGTACTCGGAGACGACGTCCTTGGGCGCTCCGAGAAAAACGAATAAATCGAGCAGCTCGTCGCCGGTGTAGATCGTGTGATGCGCATCGAACTCGGCGCCGACGTCGAACGTGACGGGCGCCGTCGTGTGCACGAACATCCCATAGCCTTTGCTGCTGAGGAAGAACGGGATCGCTTTGTACTGCAGCGGACTCTGAGCGCCCATGGCGTCGCGCAAGAAGGCGACGATTCGCTGACCGCGCTTATCGAGACGCGTGAACGACTCGCCAAAGCCGTAGATCTTTTCGTCCGCCGAGAGCTCGAAGGTCGCGGCGGCACTGCGCCCGACATCGCGAGAGCGGCGCAGGAAGGAAAAGGGGATGTATGTCGTCAACGAGGGCGGCTCGTTGAAACGTTGCGTGCGCGTGAGCAGGTGGCCCGCGGCATCGTACAGCTCGATCGACCACGGATCCTTCACCATCCGCACTCTCCCAAATGCGCTGCGATACGTCACGACGCTGTCGGTCGACTCGATGCGCCAGGAGGTGTCGACCGGTACCGGGCCGGCAAGCATGAGCGAAGGTGTGCTCTCGAGGTCCGCGAGGGGCACGTCGCGAGTCGCGAACCTTAGGCGCACCGTGCGCGGACTCACGAAGTCGATCGCGAACGGAAGCACGGGATCGCGATCGTACTCCGTCCCTGGAAACTCGTTCGATGGAGCGCGCGCGAAGCCGCGATCGATCTTCTGAAAATTGAAGCTCGGCTGGCGGACGTAGCGATCCCACTGCAGCGCACCGCGTCCGGTCCGCGGATCGAACCGAATCACTCGACTCGCCGCGAAGAGAGCCTGTTCGGGTTTCTGAAACTCGGCGCCTACGTCGACGACGTCACCGAGCTGCTGGCCGCGCGCGTGCGAGGCGAGCGACAGACTGGCCGTCAAGGCAAGAGCGACGCGCGTGAAGCGCGCGGAAGTGGGATACGGGTTCATCGCGCAGAGAATCTGCACCCGTTCAGTGGCTGGAGGGAGAGCATGAACAAGTGCCATCCTGAGCGAAGCAAGGAATTAGTGGAGTGTAAGCGAGATGTTGATAGCAAGAGCGGGCGACATCGGTGTGGCCGATAGCAGGATCGGGGTCGCTCCGGGGCACTATGGGCAATACTGCCATTGGCTCCGTGCCACGTTAGGCGTCGTACACCGAATGGCAGTATTGGGATCTTCGGGAAATTTTGGGATGATCGCCTTCCGTAGGGGAAAGTGGCCGCTGAAACCGCTGACACGCGCTGAAGCCGCTGACGACTCCTCTGGATGGCAGGGCTCCGCGCACCAGGTCAAATTGTTTGTCTTTGCTAAAGTGCGGCAGCGAGGTCCCAGTAGTCTTGCGGTCTTCCCAAAGCATTTAGAAAGCAATCGACACCGGTGCGAGGACCTCGCCGCACGGACGAACACATCAGCGGCGTCAGCGCGTGTCAGCGGTTTCAGCGGCCCCAGCACTCTGCTGCTTCGCCACTTTCCCAGAAATGGAGGAAGATCCCAGCATTGCCATAGTACCCGGAGCGGCCCCGCTCCCGCTCTCGCCGCGCTCGGAGATTCAAACACGGTTTGCTAAGTGCCAGAAAAACAAATCGGAGCTGCTAGCACCTAGCACCTCTGCGTTCTCTGCGGTTATAGGAAAGCTAGTCCGCGCGAAGGGCTATCAACGGATCCACGCGTGCCGCGCGACGCGCCGGGAAGTACGACGCTGCGAGCGAAACGAGCAACAGCGCTCCGACCACGCTCGCATAAATCGCCGGATCGGTGGAGCTCACTTCGAACAGCATCGTCTCGAGCGCGCGGGCGGCCACAATCGCGACGACGACGCCAATCGCGATCCCGATGCCTGCTGTCCGGAGACCCTCGCCGACGATCATGACCGTGATCCGCCGCTCGATAGCACCGAGTGCCGTGCGTATTCCCAACTCGCGCGTGCGCTGACCAACTGAATAGGAGATGACGCCGTAGATACCCACCGACCCGAGGAGCAGGCCGAGCAGCGCAAGGCCGATCAGCAACCTCGTCACCACACGGCTGGTCTCCGTCGATGCCGCGAAGACGTCGCCAAGTAGCCGGACTTCGGCGACAGGCACCGTTTGATCGAACCCGTCTATCGCCGCGCGAATCGGTGGAACGAGCGTGAGCGGATCGACATTGCCACGCACGATGTAGTGCATGAAACGCAGATCCTGCTGCGCGTTGGGCCGATACGCCTCCTCGACGGGAGGCGCGTTAGGCGCCGCCGAGCGAACGTCGCCGACGACGCCGATGATCGTCGCCCACTGCTTTTGCGTACCGTTACCTAATCGAATGCGCTCGCCGACCGGACTGCGCGCGGGCCAATAATGCTTCGCCATCGATGCACTGATGACGACGACGGGCGGCGCATTCGGACCGTCCGTCGCCGCGAACAGGCGACCGCGCACGAGCGGGATTCGCATTGCTCCGAAATAGTCGGCGACGACCGAACGCCAGACGACGTTCGGATGCGAGGCCGTTGCCGGAATCGGCTGCGACTCGATCTCGAGGCTCCCGCGCCAGTTGAATCCACTGAGCGGAAGGTGCTGCGCCGCGCCGACGCTGCGCACGCCAGGAATCGCGGCAACACGTCGCGTGACTTCACTAAAGTACGCCGTCGCCTGCTGGGCTGATTTAATCTGGCCACTCGTTGGTTGGATGAGGAAAGTCACAACGTTGCGCGGGTCGAATCCAATGTCGACGCGATTGAGGCGCCAGAGCGTCTCACTCATCAAACCGGCACCGACGACGAGAACGACGGCGAGCGCGACTTCGGCAACGACCAGCGACTCACGCATGAACGAGTGCCCGCGACTGCTCGATTCCGCCACGCCGGCGCGCAATGCACCGTCGGGGTCGACGCGCGACGCGAGTAGCGCTGGCCCGATACCGAACAAGAGTCCGGCGCCGATCGTGACGACGACGCACATCGCGAGCACGTCCCAATCGATTCGGACCCCGGAGAGCATCGGCAGCGTCGAAGGAAGGATTGCTTTCAACAGACCCAACCCGACAGTGCCCGCCAGAACACCCAGCGCACCACCACTCGCTGCGATCGTTAGGCTCTGCACGAGGAGTTGCCTGGCGATCTGTCCCCGCGACGCGCCAATGGCGCGCCGTACGGCGAGCTCTCGGCGGCGTCCCGATGCGTGCGCCAGCATGAGGTTGCCGACGTTTGCAACCGCGATGAGCACGAGAAGACCGACTGCACCAAGCAACACGAGGAGCGAGCGGCGCACGTCGCCGACGAGACTCTCCTGCAGATCCGTCACTGTCGCGCCGCGAGCGTAGTCGTCCGCATAGCCGAACGCCTCGCGCATCCGTGGCGCGAGCGCTGCGAGCTCCGTCGTCGCCGACGCAAAGGTGGCGCCTCGAGCGAGGCGCCCGATGGCGACAGAGAGGCCGCCCGTGTGAAATGGCGAGCTGGGATCGATCTGCAGTGGCATCCATGCGTCCACGCCAGCCTGGAGCGCCTCGAAGCCGGCTGGCATGACGCCGATGATGCGCGTCGGCCGCCCATCCATGTCGACGACGCGTCCAAGAACGGCAGAGTCGCCGCCGAACTGCGTCGTCCACAACTCGTGACTGAGGATCGCGACATCCCAGGTGCCGCGCTCTGATTCGTTAGGTGCGAACGTTCGACCGAGCACTGGCCGAGCGCCGAGCGTGTTGAAGAAGTTGACGGACGTTCGCGCGGCATGGAGCTGTCGGGGCTCGCCCGCGCCCGTCATCGCCACTCCCCAACCGAGGCTCAACGCCGAGACCGACTCGAACGCTCGCGATTCCCGTTGCATGAAGAGCAGCTCGGCATTCGAGATCGCGCGCGTTGGCCAAATCGCGGCAAGTCGCGAGGGATCGCGAAATGGCAGCGGTCGCAGCAAGACGCCGCGCACGACGCTGAACATGGCCGTGTTCGCGCCAATGCCAAGCGCGAAGGTGAGCAGCGCGACGATCGTGAACACTGGTGGGCGGCGCGCCTGCCGCCGCGCGACCACCAGGTCGTGCGTCAACGTGCTCCACCACGCGTGCCGCAGCAGTCGACCCTCCCGCCGACGCGCGGACGCGTAGAGTGTACCGAGCGCGGTATCGAAGACACCGACTCGTGCCCGCGCGGACTTCTCGGCGGCCTCTCTCGACATGCCGCAGGCGATGAGATGATCGGTCCACATCGCAATGTGGGTCTCGACCTCTTCGCGAACCTCGGCCTCGAGGGATGCTCGAGGATCGCGGCGAATATGGAAGATGCGCGGCGTCATGCGAGGCGCGTGCGG
>JANWKK010000231.1 GCA_025451425.1 Gemmatimonadaceae bacterium | reverse complement strand
GCTGTCGTCGCTCGCGAAGGCGACAGCGTGGATCAACTCCCCGGCTCTGACCGCCGCGAGCCTCACCGGGAAAGTCGTCCTCGTTCAATTCGGCACGTTCACGTGCATCAACTGGCTGCGCACGCTCCCGTATATTCTCGCGTGGGCGCACGCATACAAAAGCGCAGGGCTTGTCGTGATCGGCGTCCAGACGCCGGAGTTCGGGTTCGAGCACGACCTGAACAACGTGCGGCGCGCAATCGCGATGATGAAGGTGGATTATCCGATCGCGGTGGATAACGACTTCGACATCTGGGGTGGGTTCAACAATCAGTACTGGCCGGCGCTCTATCTGCTCGACGGAAAGGGGCGCGTGCGGCATCACCAGTTCGGCGAAGGCGGGTATCCAGAATCCGAACGGATGATTCAGCAATTGCTAACGGAATCGGGAGCGCCCCTGTCGGGAAATCAAAATGCACCCGTCGATGCTCGCGGCATCGAAGCGCCGGCAGACTGGGCCAACTTGAAATCAGCCGAGAACTATGTCGGCTACGAACGAACCGAAGGGTTTTCGTCTTCAGGTGGGGTCGCACCGCGTGCTCGCCAACGCTACAGCATTCCGCGTGAGCTGCGTCTGAATCAGTGGGCGCTCGATGGCGATTGGACTATGGAGAAGGGGTCGATTGCATTGAATCAGCCTAACGGGCGGATCGCGTACTGTTTTCACGGCCGGGATCTTCACTTGGTGATGGGCCCTCCGATGGGCGCACGTCCGGTACGATTCCGTGTCCTGCTCGATGGCGAACCGGTAGGTGCGGCCCACGGTGGCGACGTCGACGAGCAGGGCAACGGCGTCGCGACCGAACAGCGGTTGTATCAACTAATTCGACAGTCGAAGCCAATCGTCGATCGAGTGTTTCAGATCGAGTATCTGGATCCCGGCGTCGAAGCGTTCTCGTTCACCTTCGGTTGAGGCGCGCGGCGCGTGGGGCGTGGCGCGGGATGCGTGGTGCGGGCGCGGGAAATAGTATTAGAGTTCTCTAATTCGCAGGCTCAAGCTCAGCCCGTACCCCGTACCCCGCACTCCGCATCCCGCATCCGCCCCCCCTTATGATCGAGTCACCGCAGCAGCCCGAGGCGAGCCTCGTCGAGTTTCTCACGACCCGCGCTCGCAGGTCCTCCGATACACGGCTGGTGCTCGACGCAGCGTTCGGTCTCGTCGCCGCGCTCATCGCGCTCATCTGGCGACCGGCTGGCTGGCACTTGATCGTGAGTGCCGCCCTGTGTTTTGCCGCGTTCGGAGGGTGGGGAATTACCGATCGAGAACTTCGCGAGAATGGAGTTGGTGCCCCGCACTCGATCGGCGCTCTCAAGATGCTCCGCATCACGAGGGCCATCGCTGCCGGCGTTGGCATACTCGGCGCAGCGGTACTGCTCGTCGGCTTGCTCGGAGTGGCGCTGGGGACTTGGATTAGCTGACGCGAGATGGCGTCGGGGAGTAAGCACCACCCCGCATGAATTGAAGCTCGTGCAGCCGAGCGTACATTCCGCCGGCTTCGAGGAGTGTCGCGTGCGAGCCGCGCTCGCACACGCGCCCATGGTCGACGACGAAGATCACGTCCGCGCGCTGTATCGTCGACAGGCTGTGCGCGATGACGAGCGTCGTCTTGCCCCGCATGAGCTGCTGAAGCGCGTCGAGGACCAACGACTCCGACGCCGCATCCAGTCCCGTTGTCGGCTCGTCGAGGATCAGGATCGGGGCGTCGCGGACGATCGCACGCGCGATGGCGATTCGCTGCTGCTGGCCACCGGACAGCGTGACACCTCGCTCGCCAACCATCGTGTCGTAACCTTCCGGCAGCTCACGAATGAACACGTCGGCATTCGCCAGCTCGGCAGCGCGAACGATCTCACGGCGAGTTGCCTCGGTTCTCCCGTAGGCGATGTTCTGCCACACGGGCCCGCGGAAGAGCAGCGTGTCCTGTAAGACAAAGCTGATGCGCTCGCGAAGCGACTCCTGGTAGAACGATCGCACGTCCTCGCCGTCGATCAACACGCGTCCCGAGTGCGGATCGTAAAAACGCGCGATCAGATTGATGAGAGTTGTCTTACCGGCACCCGTTGGCCCGACGATGGCGGCGACCGAGCCAGCCGGGATCGTGAGGCTCACGTCGACGAGAGTCTGACGCTCTGGGGCGTACGCGAACGTCACATGATCGAACTCGATCGCGCCGTGAAAGCGAAGCGCGCGGCGCGCGCCGGGCAGATCGCGCACCTCGACGTCGACGGCAAGGAAGGTATTGATCCGATCGAACGCGACCAGCGCGCGCGAGTACGTGTCGGTCATCTTCGACAGCTCGCGGATCGGCTTGTACATCTTGCTCAAGTACAGCAGAAAGACGACGAGCGCGCCCGCAGTCAGCCGACCATCGAGCACGTGTCGCGCACCGAACCAGAGCACGGCCGCACTGCCGACGGCGACGAGGAGCTCGACCGTGGGCGCGAGCTTCGCCTTGACGTCGCGCGTTCGGAGAGTCGACTCGACGATGCGCTCGCTCTGATACTCGAAGCGGCGACGTTCGTGATCCTGTCGACCGAATGCCTTCACGAGACGGATCGACGAAAGCACCTCCTGCATTGTCGACATGAGGTCTGCTTCGCGGCCGCGCATGTCGCGAGAGGCACGCTTAATCCGTCGCGTGAGCGTGTAGACCACAACGCTGAGCGCCGGAAGGATCGAGAGCGCGATGAGCGTGAACCGCCAGTCGAGATACAGCATCAGACCGCTCATGCCGACCAACAGGAGCACGTAGTACAGCGTGTCGAGAACGCCTGACGTGAGCGCGCTCTGGATTGCGTCGACGTCCGCCGTCGCGGTGCTGATGATGTCGCCCGTGCGCTTTTTGTCGTGATAGGACATCGACAGGCGCTGCGCATGCGTATAAATCCGGCAACGCAGCTCGTGCGTTACACGCTGGCCCAACGTCGCGATGACCTGCCTTTCGAGATAGCTCCCGACCGCGCCAACGACCGCGATGAGGAGCACCGCTGCGATTGCGAACTGGAGAATCGCCAGGCTACTTGTGCCGAGTATAGACGTGACTCCATGCGCCAGCCATTGAGGCAAGGCCTTCGCGTGGAGGACGGTGTCGAGAACGACCTTGATCGGCCATGGCTCGAGCAGGGACGCGACGGTCTCGGCGCCGACGGCAACAAGGCCGAGCATCAGCGCGCCCCAGTGTCCCGAGAGCAACGCAACGACGCTGGCGCGGTACGTCTTGGGAGAACGCGGGACCGACGACTTATCGGTTACCTGACGAGGCTCTACGAAACCCATGTGATTGAATACGCGTTTTGGTAGCGGCTTCGCAAGGAGGCCGGCTCCAACGACGACGATCGGGAGCGGTAGGTTTCACCCATATGCGCCAATTAGCGTCGTGTCTGATCGTCGCGCTGCACCTCGTACTCGTGGCTCGGCTCGATGCGCAAGCGCGGCCGCGCCGCGTCGACCAATTTCTCACGAGCACCGTGCACCTCGATGCTGGTCAGCTCGCGTCGCTTTCGCGAGGTGACGTGGTCGCGAAGGTTCTGCCGACGAGCCTCGACCGCGACGTCACGGTATTCGCAGCGGCGCACGTCAGCGCGTCGAGCGCGGAGTTCGTCGCGCGGCAACGGGATGTGAACAGGACACTTCACAGCCCCACGCGAACCGCTGGCGGCGTCTTCGGCACACCAGCGACGGAGGCGGACGTCAGCCAGATCGCGATTACGACCGATGATGTCGGCGAGCTTCGCAAGTGCAAGCTTAACGAGTGCAACTTCAAGCTCCCGGCCGCGGATATGGAGCGCTTGCACGCCACGATCGACTGGTCGAGCCCGGACGTGACGGCCCGCGTTTCCGACTACGTACGCCAACGGATGATTGAGTACGTGGGCGATTACCGGCAACGTGGCGACAGCGCGATGGTCGTGTACAGCGACAACGGCAACGTGAGCGCCAGCGAGGCGCTCCTGGCAATGTTGAGCGATTCGTCATTGGCGCCGAGTGGCACGGCGACGCTCTTGCGACATCTCACCGACTTTCCGCGCGATTCCTTGCGTGGAGCAACGGACATCATCTTCTGGTCGGTCGACAACTTGCCGCATGTGCGGCCAATTCTTCGCATCACGCACGAAACCATCTACACGCCCCCCGAGCTGCCGGGCGCGACGATCGTCGCCAACAAGCAGATCTACGCCGACCACTACTTCGAGGCAGCGCTCGAGCTGCTGGCGGCCGTCGACGATACGACGACCGCTGGCGACACGCGACCGGGGTTCACGCTCATCGCGATACGCCGCTACCGATTCGATCACCTTCCTGGCGGGGGACTGCTCAATCTCCGCGGACGCGTGATTGGTGGGTTGCGCGATGCATTGCGAGCGGACCTCATTCGCCTCAAGCGTGAGGCAGAGTCGAGTTGACGGGCTATCGGCTTCCCTGCGACGCAGGCAGCGTTCACGCCGCAGGAGAGGTGCCGCCGTGCTCAGCCACCACGGCGCGAGCCGTACTCGCTTCGACGATACTTGCATCGAGCATGACGTTCATCGACGGCTCGGTGGTGAATGCGGCGCTGCCAGTGATGCGAGCGCAACTCGGGGCGACTCCGAGCGCCGCGCAGTGGATCATCGAGTCCTACATGTTGTTTCTCTCGGCGTTGCTGCTCGTTGGTGGCGCGCTCGGCGATCGCTGGGGGCGGCGGCTCCTGTTCGTGATCGGCACGGTGGTGTTCGCGATCGCGTCCAGCTGGTGCGGAGCGGCGCCTAACGTCGAGCAACTGATCGTCGCGCGCGGAGCGCAAGGAATCGGCGCCGCGCTTCTCGTTCCCGGAAGCCTTGCACTCATCAGTGCCAGTTTCCCAAAGGAAAGGCGCGGTCGCGCGATTGGTACGTGGGCCGCGCTCACGTCGATTGCTGCCGGCATCGGACCGCTGATGGGTGGCTGGCTGGCGGATCGATTCAGCTGGCGCTGGATCTTCTTCATGAACATTCCTCTCTCCGCGGCGGTGATTGTCATCGCGCTGGCGAGGGTGCCCGAGAGCCGAGGAGCCCCGGAGAGCGGCGGCATCGACTGGGTAGGAGCGACGCTCGCCACTGGTGGCCTTGGAGCGCTCATTATCGGCCTGATCGACGCGTCAACAGCCGGCTTCGCGGCGACGCACGTCGTTGTGAGCCTGACGATGGCGTTCTGCTCGCTCGTCGTGTTTCTCGCGGTCGAGCGCGCGAGCCGAAATCCGATGCTGCCACTGTCCCTGTTTCGGTCACGGACATTCACTGGAGTGAATCTGCTCACACTTTGCTTGTACGGGGCGCTCGGCGCGATGATGTTCGTGCTTCCGTTCACGCTCATTCAGATTCGTGGCTATTCCGTTGTAGGGGCCACGGCGGCACTCCTCCCGTTTGTGGTCGTCATGGCGGTGCTATCGCGCTGGGCGGGCTGGTTGCTGGACCGTTACGGCCCTCGGCTGCCGTTATCGTTAGGCCCGACGATTGCCGCGCTGGGTTTTTTCATGCTCGCGCGCGCGGTGAATCCGGGCTCCTATTGGGCGACCGTCTTCCCGGCCGTCCTCGCGATGAGCTTGGGCATGGCGATCAGCGTGGCTCCGCTCACGACGACGGTGATGAGCGCGGTGAGCGAAGGTCATGCTGGCGTGGCATCGGGTATCAACAACGCGACATCGCGCGTTGCAACGCTCCTCGCCGTTGCCGGCGCAGGTCTTTTGACTGGTGAAGCCTTCGCGACGGGCTTGCCGCTGGTGAGTCGTGGGGCGGCGGTGGTTTCCTTACTTGGCGCCGCCTGCGCCGCGGTGCTGGTTCGGCCGGGAAGATCACCCGTCGCGTAAAACTATTCGAGTTCGCGGGAACCTATCTTTCGACGGTGTGATTCATGAATGCTCTACGACGCACACCGGTCAAGCCCAATGACACGAAACGATCCAGACGAGCGCAACACGCGCGCGCTTTCGATGCTCCGCATCGGCGTTGGACTTCTATTTCTGATCTTCGGCGAGTACAAAGTCTTCGGCAGCCAATTCACGTTAGGCGGCGGCTTTCAGGGCTGGGTCGATCGCTTCGTCGCCGGCGGAGCGGCGTATCCCTTCATGGTGCCGGTGCTCAGCGGATTCGTGCTGCCGCACAAGACGGCGATAGCGTTTCTCGTCGCATATGGAGAGCTCGCGATCGGCCTGGGCCTCGTGCTCGGCGTACTCGTTCGCGCTGCGAGCATCGCCGGCGTGCTCTACATGTTGGCGCTCCTCTTCTCGTCGAATTATCCCGGTAGCCACGCCGCGCCGTGGCAGTACTTCGGCGCGTCGCTGAACCATCTCGTCCTGGCGATGTGCTTCGCAGCCTTTGCGCTCAGCGAGCCGATGGCGTACTCGTTATGTGTCGCGCTCCGCAAACGCCGGGCAGCGCCAACTGTAGTGGAAAGCCGTGATGAGAGCCGAGTGGCGAGTGGTTAGTGGCAGGCACTCGCCACTCGCCACTCGTCAATCGCCACTCATCGCACGAGCGTGACGTCAACGGCCGCGCGGCGCGGCGGCGAGAACGACCAGAGACGCCCCGAGCGTTCCGTTGCTCTGCTTCTTTGCGGGCACGAGCACATTCGTACCGGATGTCAACTTGGTGCTCGTCGGCGCGAGCACTGTCACTGGGACGTTCGCCGGGACCGTAATCGTTTGTGAACCACCACTGTACTCGACCGTGATCGTTCCGCCGGCCGCGCCTTTGCTGGTGCCATTGGTCATGCGCGCCGCACCATTCGTCATTCGCGAGCTGGCGACGTTGCCATTGGTCATCGTGCTGCGGCCGCCGCCGGTCTGCTGACCCATCGGCCGACTCCCTTCGCCGAGGCCGCGAAGCTCCTCCGGAAAGACGTGAATCTCCGTCGCCCTCTGTGAGCCGTCGGGCTGGGGAACGGAGGTTACGCCGACGAACGAGTGATCCGTTACGCGCGAGAGGTCACCCGGCTCGCGCGAGTATACTTTCAGAGGTTGGGTCACCGCGATTCGCACGTCGCCCGAAGGTGAAGAAAGCGTAAGCACACTGTCGCTCACGTCCTTCACGGTTCCTCGGACGATGCTGTCCGGGGACGCCGACGAGGCAGCGGCCGCTGATGCCGCAGTCGTCGCTGAGGTGTCTTTAGCCGCTTCTCCGCTGGAGCCTTCGTGCTTCGAGCACGAAAGGGTGAGCACGCTTGTCGCGATAAGTGCAGTCAGGGTGGGCCATTGAGCGGTGCGCATGAAGACTCCTGATTGGATCGAGGTATGCGCGTGGCACCGCACTTCGGG
>JANWKK010000230.1 GCA_025451425.1 Gemmatimonadaceae bacterium | reverse complement strand
CGAGCGGCCTTACCAGGAATCTTTGGCCTCGGGCGCGGAATTCATATTAGCCCATTGGAACCAGGCCGAGCCGCAACGGTAGGGCTACACGGCTCGCCTGCTGAGCTTGGGCGTCAAGTGGATTGTTTTCTTCGAGAACTATCGAGCGGATACTTCTCGACCGCCGGTGTTGATCATCGCGACCAACGATGCGATTTCGAGCTCCTTGAGACCGAGATTCGGCATTCTGACCCAACCGGTACGTGGGAGCTGAGTCAACTGAGTGCTGTCCGGGTTCGCGAGGAATTTGGCGAGATACACCGCAGGATAGCGTCGACCGGTGAGCTCTGGCCCGACGCCGAGGCTCGGCGCGGTCGTCGCCTCGGTGTTGACGTGGCAGGTGAAACACCCTTTCGCGATGAACAACCGACGTCCGCGCTCCACGGCCGAGAGTGCTCGCGGCGTTGCGCCGGGTTCTATCGCGCGCAGCAACAGATCGTTCGTCGATCGCCCGCCGAAGCCGCTTTGAATCGTGAGCGTCCACTCGCCTGCGCGCGGCAGTGTCAATATCGCTACGTAACGACCGGACTCCGTGGCATGCGTCTGCTTCGCGTTCACCGAGACAGCGTTGCTACCCAGCTTCGCGTCGACGACCGGCTCCAGTCCGTCGAGCAAGCGCATCCCGTGTTGGCGCACAACAAAGGAGAGTCGAATCGGTTGCCCGGCGACGACGTAATCCGGAAGGTCATCGACGGTGACAACGGCCCATCCTCCCATGTACCGACTCGACGCTCCGAGCCCAACTGTCCCAATCAGCAAGAGAACGAGAACGCTCCTTCTCATCGTGCCCTCCCATGTCAACCACCGCTGAGTGTTATGACCTCACGATGAGATGAGATGCCACGATGGGCGTGGGCGTTTAACACTCGACTCGGATTGTCACGCAGTCACTCTTCGTTCGAGCCCCGGGCGCTGCTGAAGTCGGCGTGTTTCCGAGAATCGGCGTATTGGCCTGGCGAATGCACAGGTCTCCTGTTCCTCGAAAGCTCACGAATGGCGGTCACATGGCTCGACGCGCGAGATCCAAGCAACAGCATGCTGTCGTTCCGGCGGAGATGGAGGCGATGGCGATCGACAAGTTCGGTCCGCCGTCGGTCTTGAAACGCCACACCGTACCCGTGCCACGCCCGGGACCGCGCGAAGTGTTGATCGCGGTGCGCGCGGCGGGCGTCGGCATCTGGGACGCGAAGATCCGCGACGGAGAGTGGGCGGAGGGAGATGTTCAGTTTCCGCTCATCCTCGGCTCGGACGGGGCTGGGGTGATCGCGGAGCGCGGCGAGCTCGTGCGACGCTTCGACGTCGGTGACCAAGTGTGGGCGTATCAGTACGGGAACAGAAAGGGTGGATTCTACGCCGAGTATGTCGTGGTGGACGCCGACAATGTCACGACGCTGCCCAAGGGCCTAACGATGACCGAGGCCGGGGCCGGCGCTGTCACGGGCCTAACGGCGCTGCAAGGCATTGCCGATCACCTCGAGGTGCGCGCCGGCGAGACGGTAATGATTTTCGGCGCGTCGGGCGCGGTGGGGACGCTCGCGGTGCAGTTCGCGGCCAAATACCTGGGCGCTCGCGTCATTGCGATCGCGTCGGGCGCAAAGGCGAAGGCGCTGCTGGAGAAGCTTGGCGCAGACGTAATCATCGATGGGCGCAAGCGAGACGCCGTTGAACGCATCGCTGCGGCGGCGCTTGACGGTCTCGATGCCATCCTCGCGCTCGCCGGGAGCAAAGTGCTCAACGACTCGGTGAAGTTGGTGAAGCGTGGCGGTCGCGTCGCGTACCCGAACGGTGTGGAACCTGCGCCGAGGAAGCGCGCGGGTGTGCGGTCGATGGCCTATGACGCCGAGGTCAATAGCACCGAGTTGGAGAAGCTGCGGCGTGTGGCCGAGGAGATAGGTCTCGTCGTACCGATCGAGAAGTCGTATCCGCTGACGCAGGCGTCGAAGGCGCACGTGCGCGAAGAGCGAGGACGCGTTGTTGGCCGCCTCGCTCTAACGATGCGATGATTGCGGACGTCCTCATCGATGGGCCGGGAACTCGTCGATCAGTGCGGCGTGATCACGCGCTCGGGCTTGCTCGAGGGAGTCGGCACGCCTGTGCGCTCGGCGAGTAGCTTCGCGACGAACCGATTCGCCTCGCCGATGCGCTCCACTTCGAGCGCCGTCGACTCGAGCATCGCCTCCATGCGTTCGATTCGCTCGCCGAGCGTATCCTGGGACGTGTGCATCGACCGCTCGTGTCTGAGCTCGAGGAAGCGCCTCAGGAATCGGAGCGAGGCGACGAAGGCCGTAGTCCCGCAGATGAAGAGAACCGCTTGGAACGCCAGAATCTCGGACATGCAACGCCTCCCCGGTTTTGTCTCCACCCGCCACCCTCTACCCTCTGCTCAGTAGCGCCAGCTCGTTAGGTCGGCCCCCTTCGGTGCCGTCTTTCGAATCCGCTCATCGAGCTGACGGAACCAGTACCCCGTGTCATGGCCGCTCCAGCAGTGTGGCTTCCGATCGCCGTACTCCACTACAGCATTGGCCGGCGGATTCTTTGTCTTCTTGAGAAAATCCTCCATGAGATACACGGCATTGTTCAAGTGCCATGTATCCATGGTCCCGACGTACAGATGGATCTTCCCGGTCACCTTCGGGCCGAGCGTCGCCCAGTCTCGCTCGAGGATGTTTCGAAGATCGTAATGATCGCGCCAATAGCCGGCTACCTGGTGATCGATTGCGCCCGTCATCGGATCCCAGATGTACTTCGGGTAGCCGTCTGCACCGACCGGACTGTAAACGGCCTGCCAAATATTCCACTGATCGCCCGAGCGCCCGTGCGTGCCGAGCACGAGCTCCCAATGCACGTCCTCTTCGGTGACGGACATGAGGTGGTCGTAGTAGTCTCGACCATCCGCGTGCGGCGTCTTCTTCCAATCGCCGTTGTTGTAGAACGCGTTCTTCTCATCGTAAATGTTGATGACTTCGTACATCCGGAAGTCGATCGCGTCGGGACATGCGGCCCAGGCGCCATTATAGTCGTCGGGGTAGAACATCTGCGTCGCGAGCGCTTCCCATCCACCCGTCGAGCCACCGAATGTCCCACGCGCCCAGCCTTGCCCGAGTCCGCGGAATTGCTTCTCGAGGTACGGGATAAGCTCGTGGTTGATCGCGTCGCCGTACGGTCCGACGTTCTCGGAGTTCACGGCGTAGGAGTCATCGTAGTACGGATTGGCGTGCTGAACGATGACCATCAGCATCCGCGGGAAACTCGGCGACGTCCACTGTTTATAAAACTCGTACGCGTTATCGCCGCCCCGCGCGTTGGGCGACGCCGATTCACGAAAGCCGCGCAGCTCGGACATGAAATGCCCGTGGTTGATCATCAGCGGGTAACGGGCATTCGGGTGCTCGTCGAATCCCTGTGGTAGGAGCACGATCGCGCCGAGGTACATCGGGCGACCCCAGAACTTGGTGAGGAGCGGGCTCTGGATGCGCACGTACTTCACGTACTTTGTATCGTTAGGCTTCGGGAGCGGTGGGATCTCCTCGTCGAGCGAGAGATGGATCGCCGCGTCGCTGGTCGGGTCGACGCGCAGCTTCACCGGTTTGTTGTAGAAATTGCCCGGCGACGTGTTCCAGTGCTGACCTTCGCCCTGGTCCATGTGCAGCTTGACGACGCGCCCGTCGCCGCGATGAAAGGTCTCGTACTTGTTGAGCACTGCCTGAACCCAGTAGTCACCAGGCGGGATGTCGGCGATGCTCTTGAGCGGATAGCCAAAGGTGCTGGCGTCGACGTACGCTTCCTGACCGGGTCGCAAGGAATCGACGTCGATGCCGAAGGCGAGCTGGGTGTCGGCGTCGTAGACGTTGTTCTCGAACCGCGGCTCGCGCCGGTCATTGTTCGAGATCACGAGGATGATGCGGCCGTCGAGGGGCCGGGCGCTCCGCGAGGCGGGGAAGGAGATGCCGATGCGAAGTCGCGTTGGGGCGGGTGCATCTTGCTGGGCGAGCGCCGAGCCGACAGCCAGCGTCGTTAGGATCGCGGCGAGGGCGATCGAGTGCGCGGATCGAGTGGGTAGAGGCATGACTGAGATACACCATGCCGCGTTGTACCGTCAAGCGTCGGCGATGCACAGTTGCTCCGGACGCGTGACGCTGACAGAATGATATCGGCTTCGATAACCGAAACGTCCTTCACCCTCAGCGTCCACCGCGTGATGCCGAAGAAGACCATCACACCCGGCACGACCCGGGAAGCAACGGTCGCCTTGTACGACAAGCTCGTGGCGACGAATCCGCGCGTCGAGCGGAAAGGCGACACCATGCCGTACACGTCGGTCAACGGCAACATGTTCAGCGTCGTGAGCAAGGACGGCATCGTCTGTCTCCGTCTCCCTCTGGACCAGCGCGACGCCTTCTCGGCGAAGTACAAGACGGAGCCCGTGGTGATGTACGGCGCGCTGATGAAGGAGTACGTCGCGGTGCCGCTGGTGTTGCTCGAGAAGACCAAAGAGGCCGGTAAGTATTTCGAGATGAGTTACGCGTATGCGACGTCGCTCAAGGCGAAGCCGACGACGAAGCCCAAAAAGGGCAGGTCATAAGCTGCGCCTGATCATGCCCACGCAGGTAACCACGCCTTGGTGACGCGCTCGATGACGGCGCCGAAGCGCACGTCGTCGCGGATCTGATCGAGACGCGGGTCCCACCAGATCGCCTGCGGCGTCCAGTAGACGTGAAACGGCTCGCGTGCGAGCCACTGAAGCGCGCGATGTCCGTCACCAACGCTTGCCCAGGCGAGGCCCAGGTTCAGCGGCATGGCTCCGTGCCCTCCCGCCTCGCGAAGTAGCTCGCGTGCCCGAACCGGGTCGCCGAGGACGGCGAGCGCTGACGCATGCTCGGCGAGGAGATCGCCGCGAAGATCACGACGCCTCGTGAGCCCAGCGCTGATGCTTCTCTCTACGGTCTCCTCATCTCCCAATCGCGCCGCGACGCGCGCGAGGCCCGTGTGTCCCTCCTCGAGATCGCCGTTGAGGTCGACCGCCGGCTCGATACTCGACCGCGATAGATCGTACTCTCCACGTAGATAGCGCTGCCACGCGAGGATCCCGACCTGGATCGGCGACACGGGATTGAGACTCGCCGCGATCGTTTGCTCGTGAATCGCCTCTTCTCGCGCGCCGAAGCCGGTGAGTCGCGTCATCGAGAGCCAATGGCGTGCGTCGGCGTTCAGTGGATCGAGGAGCGTGGCACGGCGAAACGCCTCCTCTGCATCACGCCAGCGTCGGCGGAGAATGTTCACGCCTCCGATCGACGTGTGCGCCGCCGACAGCGTATCGTCGAGCGCGAGGGCGCGCGTCGCGCTCGGCGCGGCCTGCGTGATCGCGACGTCCACGGGGACGTAGCCGCGGCCCCCCATCACGACCCACGAATCGGCGAGTCCGCACCACGCGTCAACGGCTCTCTCGTCGCGCTCGACCGCGCGCGTGAAGTACGCGATCGCCCGTTCGACGGAGACTCGCGTCCGATGATGCCAGTGATATCGTCCCTGCGCGATGATGCTCGCCGTCACCGCGTCGACGCGCCGTCGTCGCTTTGGTTCTCGCGACGCCATGACGACGATCGGCTCCGCATCCCGCGGCGCTCGAACGTTTTGCAGGAGCAGCATCGTTTCCGGCGATGGCGAGATGCCCAACTCGAGCGCGAGTCGCTCGACGAAGGCGCGAGCGACAGCCTCAGCCCGCCCGCGATTGTTCGTGACGACGAGAAGCCTAACGAGTGAACGAAATATCTCTTCGTCGCAAGGGGAAAGTTCGAGGGCGCGTTCGGCCGCGGCCGCCGCGGCGGCCGTCTGCCCGGCCTCGTGAAGCTCGCGCGCCCACGTTGTCGCGGCGTGCGTCGCGAGTACACGGAGACGCCCTCGCTCCGCCAGTGCCCACTGGTCGAAGTCGACGGCATCGCGTACGAAGAACCCATCCAGGAAGTCACCCCGGTACAGGCGTAGCGCGTCGGACCATCTTTTCTCGACCAATGCTTTCCGGAACTCGACCACATCGGTCTGTACGACGTTAGGCGAAAGGCGCAAAGTCTCGCCCGCCGCAATGATCGCAGCGTCGCCGAGCGTTCGTCGCAGGACATAGAGCGAGTCGGCCAGGAGGTGTCGGGCCGTGCGCTCGTCGCGTTCCGGCCACAGAAAGCCGAGCAGCCGATCACGGCTGATCGATTCGCCCGGCGAGCTCGCGATGAGCGCGAGCAGCGCGAGTCGTCGAGACTGAGATGCGCGTCGCAACGATGCGTTCCGAGCGGAGCTCCTCAGGCAAACCGGCCCGAGAAGGGCGAGGTGATTCGACATGTCCCTTGAAACGCAAGCGCGGACGATAACCGGACGATCGGGGGCGTGTAGAGTGTGCCGCAGCGGTACGCCTCACGGCGTGTCCACGAGGATGGGGTGCGCACCACGGCGAGCTCCATTCGCTACAGATCACCTTCTGGAGGTAGACAATGCTGTTGCAACGCTTGTGTGTAGGCGCCGTACTCATCGCTACGTTCACGATCGCCGGCTGTTCGGATGGAGATAGCAGCAAGCTCACCGCGAAGGGCCCGCAAACGTCATCGGCCGTTGCGAATCGAATGGACGTCGATGGGGGCGTCTCGAAGCACAGAATGGGCGAGGATGATCAGCTCAACTGGGGGCCGGCACCTCCGATCTTTCCGGCAGGTGCACAATTCGCTGTGGTCCAAGGCGATCCGAGTGTGACGGGCGCGATCTTCACTGTGCGCCTTCGCTTTCCGAATGGGTATATCCTTCCGCCTCACCGCCATCCGACCGACGAGAACGTCACGGTGCTTCGCGGCACTTTCCTCGTCGGACTCGGCGAGGATTTCTCAGAGAGCGCCCTCGTCGCGCTCAAGGAAGACGGCTTCATCACTGCGCCGGCGAACACCGCGCACTTCGCGAGTGCACGTGGAATGACCGAGGTGCAGGTGCACGCGATCGGTCCCTTCCAGTTGACGTACGTGCATCCGCAGGACGACCCGACGAAGTAAATCCTTAGCGATCAGTGAGCGCGGGAGCGAGTCCCCATTGTGCTTTTGCGCAATGGGGACTCACTGTCCTACGACGTCGAGCCGCACGCGCGTACGACCTTGTCGCACGAACCCGAGACTTTCCGCCGCCGCGCGCGAGAGATCGATGATGTCGCCGCGGCGACGCTCCGCTTTCGCGGGACCGCGATCGATCACGCGCACGATGACGCTCGCGCCTGTCTCGAGACGCGTCACGCGGACGCGCGTCCCGAACGGAAGCGTGGGGTGCGCCGCGACCAGAGCGCGTGGGTCATACCGCTCGCCCGAGGCCGTTCGCCGACTGGCGCGCCGTTTCGTGTAGAATGTTGCCCACCCCTCCTGTGGCTTCGGTCCGTGCTGAGACTCCGCTGCGCCAGTGAGGAGTGGCAGCGCGACCGTCGCGAAGAGGAGCATGCGGCGAACGAACGGTGCAACGGCAAACATAGTCCGAGACCGGCGCATTTGGCGCGCCACCACGAACGAAATAAACGAGTATCATCAGTAGCGTCTGTCACCCAACGCAAGCGAGGCGAGCCGTCGATGCCTAACGCGATGCACTTCATGTCGAGACGAGCAATCTCGTTTATCACGAGGATCCTGCTCGTGGCCACGGCTTGCATTCCTCAGGCGAATGTCCGCGCTCAACCGCCCGCGTTTCGCGTGATCGCCTTTTTCACCGCGAAGGAGGATCAGGCGCACATCAGCTTCGTGCACGAAGCCGTGCGCTGGTTTCCGGAAGTCGCAACGAAATACCACTTCCGATTCGACACGACATCGAGCTGGAGCAACCTCAATCGCGAGTTTCTTTCGCGATACGACGTGGTCGTGTTTCTCGACACGCGTCCCGAAGATCCGGCGCAACGCGCGGCCTTCGAGAGTTACATGCAGCATGGCGGTGCATGGATGGGCTTTCACTACGCGGCCTTTGCGCTGACTCCGTCAGCCATCCCCGCGAACTGGGATTGGTATCAGAACCAGTTCCTCGGCGCAGGGTCATATGTCAGCAACACGTGGCGTCCGACGTCCGCGGTGCTTCGTGTGGAGGATCGCACGCACCCGGCGACGGTTCACTTGCCGGCAACATTCCGGTCGTCACCGAGCGAGTGGTATCGCTGGGAGAAGGACCTGCGGCAGAATCCTGACATCGAGATTCTCGTCTCGATCGACTCGACGAGCTTTCCGCTGGGGACGGGTCCGAAGCCGCACGAGATCTGGCACAGCGGCTACTACGCGGTGGTGTGGACGAACCGGCGGTACCGGATGATCTACTTCAACATGGGCCATAACGACATCGACTACGAGCACAAGTACGATACGACGAACAGAACGCTGTCGTACACCTTCAACAATCCTGTACAGGATCAGCTCATCATCGATGCGCTGCGGTGGCTCGGCGATTCGAGCAGCAGGCGACGCTAGATCCGGTGCCCCCTTGTTTATCTACAACAAGAACAATACTCTCTTGTAGATAACCAAGGCCAACATGACGAAGCCACATGACCTCGTTCAGGGCACGCTCGATCTCCTGATTCTGCGCACGATCGCCACGGAAAAGCTGCACGGATGGGCGATCGCGCAACGGATTCAGCTGCTCTCGAAGGACGTCCTACAGGTCAACCAGGGCTCGCTGTATCCGGCGCTGCAGCGACTCGAGCGCCAGGGTTGGATCACGGCCGATTGGGGTGTGTCGGAGACCAACCGTCGCGCCCGGTTCTATCGCCTAACGGGTGCCGGCCGCCGGCGACTCGAACAGGAGCGCGCCGATTGGGATCGTCTGTCAGCGGCGATTTCGTTGGTGATGCGGACTGCTTAAGAAGTCGGAGGGTTGCTGTGAGGTTCATGCTGCAAATCGTCGCGTGGTTCCGTGCGCTCGTCCACGGCGGCCGCATCGACGCAGATCTGACGGAGGAGATGCGCTTTCACATCGAGCGCGAGACGCAAGCGAACGTCGCGCGGGGCATGTCCGCCGAAGACGCGCGCCGCGCCGCCCGGCTTACCTTCGGCAGCGTTGTTGCGGCACAGGAAACGTCGCGCGATGAACGACCCGGCGCGATGATGCGGGAAATGTTGCGCGACGTCCGCTTTGGCGCGCGCCTGTTTTGCAAGTCGCCTCTCGTCGGCCTCACGGGCGTAGCGCTCGTGGCGTTGGGCATCGGCGCGGCGACGGCCATCTTCAGCGTCGTCTACGGCATCATGCTTCGCCCGCTGGCGTTTCACGAGCCGGACCGGCTGGTGAGCATCTGGCTGGAGCGGCATTCCGAGCGCAACTACCCGGCCGCGGCTGACGCCTTTGCGCTGCGTGGCCTACCTAACGTCTTCACGGACGTCGCGTTGGTGAAGAAGGCGAACCTCAACCTCGTGGGTGCCTGCACAGAAGACGAGTGCGAGCCTCAACGATTGGAAGGCGCCCGAGTCGAAACCAATCTCTTCTCCATTCTCGGCGCCTCGGCGGCTCTCGGCCGCACATTCACCGCGGACGAAGGGCAGGTGGGTCGCGAGAACGTCGTCGTGCTGAGCGATGCCTTGTGGCGAGGCCGGTTCGATGGCGACCGCGACATCGTCGGGCGCCAGATGCATCTCGACGGAACACCGTACACAATCGTCGGCGTCATGAGTCCGG
>JANWKK010000229.1 GCA_025451425.1 Gemmatimonadaceae bacterium | reverse complement strand
GCTTGGGCATGGCTGTAGAATGGCGCGGACGGGCAGGTGGAGGGTAGAGGGTAGAGGGTGGAGGGTGGAGGGGTAGCGGCTTGCCACTCCGCACTTTCACCAATCACCGATCACCGATCACCGATCACCGATCACCGATCACCGATCAGATTCGGTCCGATTGGCCTAAAGTCCAACAAACGAGTCGCCGAACCGGCTGATTTTGGGGCTGGCCTGGGCCGTGCACCTTTTCCATATTGCGAATGGTCCGGTGCACTCTGCGCCGGCCATCGCCGCCGCGAGAACGGCGTGGCGGCACCCGCCCCCCGGCATAGCCGGGGGGCACTTTCTTTATGCGTGGCGCGTGGCGCGTGAAGCGTGGCGCGTTAACCCGGAACGAAAACGCTGATGGGGTGGAGGGAGCCTAAGCTCTCGCCACCCCATCAACGCTTCGTTCCGAATTTCCCTAGCCCCTAGGCCCCTAGCCCCTAGTCCCTTTTCTGCAGCCGCCTCGACATCTCCTCCAGTATGCTCCGCTCTTCGCTCGTCAGACTGTCGAGCCCTTCAGCGGAGATCTTGTCGAGGACGCGGTTCACGTCTTCCGCCTTGAGATCGCGCGGCGCCAGCTTTCGCGCCGGCGTGACGGCGGTGGGACGCTTCGCGGCGATCGCTTTGCTCTTCGCCACGATCTCATCCACCTCTTCTACTCGCTCGCGCGAGCGTGGTAGGGCGCGCGGAATCGCACGCGGTGGGTCATCCGTGTCCGGCACCTGCGAGATGCGCTGACGGAGTTGCTCGATGCTCACGGAGGGCGGCGTGCGCATGTACAGCCAGGCCACGATGAAGCCGCCGAGGTGCGCGAAGTACGCGACGTTGGGGCCGCCGCCTCCCAGGCTGAAGAGCCCCATCGCGAGGTTGAATCCCACCATGAGGAGCACCAGCGTCATCACGCGCATGGGCAGCACCCAGAACAGGAAGACCTCCTGCTTGGGCCACTGTAGGGCGTACGCGCCCATCACTCCGAAGATCGCTCCAGACGCACCGATGAGCGCCGCACCGCTGTCACGGAAGAACAGCGTGTAAAAAATCAGCGCGCCGAGGCCGCTCATGAAATAAAAGATCACGAAGCGCTTCGGGCCCCAGTGATGCTCGAGACGCGGACCGAATACGAACAGCGTGTACATGTTCAGGAACACGTGCCAGAAGTCGGCGTGCACGAACATGTAAGTGACAACGGTCCACCAACGAGTCGGAGCTGCGGCAAACGTGAAGCCGAGCGCGCTCTGCATGACGTCGGGGCGAACGATCGTCAGCTGCAGGAAAAAAATCGCGACGTTGATCGCGATTAGCGCCTGCACGGCGGAGGTCATCCGCGGATAGTCTTGCTCGTTTGATGTGGCCGGGTAAGTCATGGTCCCGCCGTCACTGGCTGAGCCGGCTCGTGCTCAACCTTTATACACCGCGACGTCCAGAATTGTCGTCGCCGCCCTTCGAAAATTAACTCTATAACATGTCGCGGCGAGGTGAGTTTGGTCACGCCAGCCGCACGTGAATCGCTGTCCTTGCTATACGCATTCGATCGTGTGCGACGGCCTGTCCTGAGCGAAGCGAAGGAATCAACCCGCGGTCCGCGTCGCGCGTCACCTCATGCCAGTTGGCGGTGGCAGCTTCAACGCAAATCGCACGTCGTTGTGCAGAGCAGCGGCGCGCTCGAGCAGCGTCATCCATCGTCGATCGCGATCGACCGGTACGCCCGGCGGTGGATGAATCACGATCTGCGTCGCGCCACTGACTCCGCGTGCCTGCTCGACGATTCGTAAGAGTTGAGAGTCACTCGTTTGATCGCTCGAGCACAGCACGAGCGCGTGTTGCATTCCTGCTTCCGCTGCCGCGTGCAGCGTGCGGAGACCACGCTCGGTCATCGCATCGACCGCGTTGCCCTCGAGCGTCACCTGCGTAAGCCCGACGAACTTCTTCAACGCGGGAATCGCCTCGGGTCGCTGGCCGTCGGTGTCGAGCATGATCGGCAGATCCACCGGCGGCTTCGCGAAGGCAGCGGTGAGATATTCGAGGTTCGAGAGCGGATCGCGTCCCGATATCGAGATCGAGTGATACGCAGATCGGCTCAGGCTGCGCCGAAGCTCGTTCGCGAGTGCTTCTGCGGTGTACATCGTCGCCGTCTCCGCTTCGGCGGCGAAGCGCACGAAGATCTGACGGCGGCCCGACCACACTCCCTGCGCCTGCAGCCCCGCTGGGACGCCAGCGAGAGCAGCGGTCGGACCAGCCACTTGCGCCATCGAGTCTATCCTCCCTTCCCTCGCGCATCGAGTGCGATGCGCACGATCCGTTCGCAGAGCTCCGGAAACGTGATTCCCGCTGCGGCCGCCGCCTGCGGAATCAGACTGGTCTGCGTCATTCCCGGCAGTGTGTTCGCCTCGAGACAGTAAAACTTCGCGCGACCTCTTCCCTCTACGTTCATGCGAAAATCAATGCGTGCATAACCACGCAGCTTCAGTGCACGAAATGCACGACGAGCCAACTCCTGCACCGCCGCCGTCTGTGCTGCACTAATCTTCGCCGGAAATTCCTCGACGGCCATCCCCGCCTGGTACTTGCACTCGTAGTCGTAAATCTCGTGCTTCGGGATGATTTCGCCAGCGGGCAAGGCCCCTTCGCCCAGAATTCCGACCGTCAACTCCCTGCCCGCGATAAAGCGCTCGATCATGACCTCGTCGTCGTACTGAAACGCTACGGCGATCGCGGCGGCGAGGTCCTTCGCCTTTTTGACGACGCTGAGGCCCACTGTCGAACCCTGCTTCGACGGCTTGACCACCACGGGCAGACCGAGCGCCTCGAGAGTTTCCTTTCGAAAGCGCTTGCCTGTCGAGTCCTTCTCGTCCGCCGACTCGCGCGTCGCCATGAACCACTCGGCGGTGAGCACGTCGTTCTGTACGAAGAGTTGCTTCGACAAATCCTTGTCCATCGCGAGCGCGCTCGCGAGATGACCGCTGCCAGTGTACGGGATTCCGGCGAGATCGAGGAGCGCCTGAATGGTGCCGTCTTCTCCCGCTCCGCCGTGCAGGCCGAGGAAGACGATGTCCGCCAGGCGAAGGGACGGCAGCACGCGCTGCATCTGCGGCAACGTCTCGCGCGCCATTCGCTGAAGCTCTGCTTGCGACGGAGGCGTCGGCTGCACGACTGGTCGCGCGAGCAACGCCTTTTCGTCTTCGCGACTCAGCGGGCCGCGAGCGGTGTCGATCGCCGTCACGTCATGGCTATGCGCACGCAGTGCCTCTGTAACTCGCAGTCCCGATGCGAGCGACACATCGCGCTCGGCAGACGTGCCGCCCATCAAAACGGAAATCTTCAAGAGGGGCTAGGGGCTAGGGGAATAGGGGCTGGGGACAAGAACGTCAGGGCAGTGGGCCATCTAGCCCCTATCCCCTAGCCCCTAGCCCCTCGCCATTAAGTAGCTCAGCATATCCGATCGCGTCACAATCCCCAGCACCGTGCCGTTCGACCTCACGAGTACGGCGGGGTTCGATTTCGAGAGCAGCTTGGCGATCGCGTCCACCGGCTGCTGCGCGTCGACCATGGGGAACGGTGGGTCCATCACTGCGCTGACCGTCGTATCGAGAATCTTCGTGTCGTCGAGACTCTTGGCCGATAGCGACCAGTCGCTCACCGATCCAACGCAATTGCCGCTCTCCATGATGGGAAGCTGAGACACATCATGCAGTGACATGAGACGCAATGCTTGACGCACCGTGGTCCCAGGGGCAACGCTCACTACTGGCTGACCAGTGTCTGCCTTCCCGCTCAGGACACTGCCGAGCGTCGTGCGATCCGCGTCGAGCAGCTGATTCTCTCGCATCCACTCGTCGCTATACAGCTTCGAGAGATACCGCTCGCCCGTGTCGGGCAAGATCGTCACGACGCACCCTTCGGGATTGTCGATGCGACGCGCGACGTGCAACGCCACATGCACTATCAGTCCCGATGAGCCGCCGACGAACAATCCTTCCTCTCTCGTCAGGCGGCGAGCCATACCGAACGCTTCCTTGTCGGTCACGGTCATGAAATCGTCGATGACCGACATGTCGAGCGTGCCCGGAACCTTGTCCTGTCCGATGCCCTCGACTTTGTACGGCGTCCCCTCTGGCTTGCTCTGTCCTTTCGTGCGCCACATCTCGGCGAGGATCGATCCCACGGGATCGCCGGAGATGATCTGAATCTTCGGGTTCTTCTCCTTCAGGTAGCGACCCACGCCGGTGATCGTGCCGCCCGTGCCCGCGGCGCAGACGAAATGGGTAACGCGTCCTTCGGTCTGCTCCCAGATCTCCGGCCCGGTCGTCGCGTAATGGGCGTCGGAGTTCGCGTCGTTATAGAACTGGTTCGCGAGAATCGCGTTAGGCGTCTCGTGCGCGATCCGCTTCGCCATCATCACGTAGTTGTCGGGATGATCCGGCGGAACGGCGGTCGGAGTGACGATGACCTCCGCGCCAAATGCCTTGAGCAGCCGCACTTTCTCCTGCGACATCTTGTCGGGCATCGTGAAGATGCAGCGATACCCTTTGAGCGTCGCGGCGATGGCGAGCCCGATACCGGTGTTGCCGCTCGTCCCCTCGACGATCGTGCCGCCGGGACGCAGCTGGCCCTCGCGTTCCGCGCGCTCGATGATCGGCATGCCGATCCGGTCCTTCACCGATCCGCCCGGATTGAAGAACTCTGCTTTCGCGTACACGGGCGTGCGAACCCCGCGCGTGACGCGATTGAGCCGAATCAGCGGCGTCCAACCGATGGTCTCGAGGACGGAGTTGTACGGGGAGCGGTTGCGCATTGATGACGACCAGAGAGCGGGAACCGCCATTCACGCGATTTCCGCCGTTCAAGTTCACTTCTTCAGGATCGTATCCCCGGGCAATGGCGCCGCGCCGGGAAATCGAAAATACACCGGGAACAGGATCGTGACCGCCTGTGGCTCGCCCTTGGTTTTCGCGGGCACGAACTGCAGTTGCTGCGAGCCGCGAATTGCCGCCGAATCGAATGCCGCGTAGCCGCTCGACTCCACGATCTGCGTTGAATCCGGGCGGACGTGTCCATCGCGATCGATGTACAGCCGCAGCGTGACGTTCCCCTGCAGCTTCCTCGCGAACAGCGCCTGAGGATAGTGAAACGGAAGCTCCTTGTTGAGCATCTTTGGAGCTTCGTCCGGATGCTGCGGGCCCGTTTCGAAGCTCTTCATCAGCTTCTGCGACTGATCTTTGTCGACGCAAGCCGCCGTGCTCATCACCGCGGCGACGAGCAGCAGCGGAACGACGCACGCCTCCAATCGAGAGAGCGGCAGCCAGCTTAACGCGACGCGGCGCATGGATGGGAAATGTAAGAGCCAAATCTCACGAGCGCTTTGCATCGCGCGACAGCTCGGCAAGTACCGACAGTGCTTGAAGCGGCGTCATCGTGTCGGTGTCGAGCGCGGCGAGACGATCCACCAGTGGGTTTGGCGCCATGGCAAAGAGCCCAAGTTGGTCACGATTCGTCTCGGCACCTGGTTGCGACCGTCCGTCAGATCTCTTCGCCGCGAGTTGCTCTCCTTCGAGCAACTTCAGGACCTGCCGGGCGCGCGCCAGAACTTCCTGCGGCAGTCCGGCCAGACGTCCCACCTCGATGCCGTACGACCGGTCGGCGCCGCCCGGCTGCAGACGATGCAGAAACAGTACGTCGTCGTTCACCTCGCGCACGGCAACATTGAAGTTGCGCACCGCCTCGAGGTCTTGCGCAAGTTGCGTGAGCTCGTGGTAGTGCGTGGCGAATACGGTTTTGCATCCGGTTCGATCGTGCAGGTGCTCACTCACGGCCCACGCGATCGACACGCCATCGTACGTCGACGTCCCGCGGCCGATCTCGTCGAGCAACACGAGGCTGCGCGATGTCGCCGAATGCAGGATGGCGCTCGTCTCCGCCATCTCGACCATGAATGTGGATTGACCCCGCACGAGATTGTCGCTCGCTCCAACACGGGTGAATACCCGATCCGCGACGCCGACTCGTGCCGAGCTGGCTGGCACAAAACTCCCCATTTGCGCCAATAACACAATCAGCCCGACCTGCCGCAGGATCGTCGACTTACCGGCCATGTTTGGCCCGGTGAGGATGATGACGCGCGCGTCATTCGTGAGAGAGACGTCGTTCGGAATGAACTTGTCGCGGGGCATCATGCGTTCGACGACGGGGTGCCGCCCGGCGTTGATCTCGAGCGCAAAATCGTCGGTGATTTCCGGACGAACGTACCCCTCGCGCGCGGCGACTTCCGCTAACGCCGCGATGACGTCGAGCAACGCGAGGGCGCGGGCCGCACACTGCAAAGCGCCTATGCGCGCACCAATCTGCGAACGCAACGCCTCGAACAACTCTCGCTCGCGCATCTCTATACGCTCGCCCGACGTGAGAATTGTCTCCTCGTATTCCTTGAGCGCCGGCGTCACGAACCGCTCGCCATTCGTGATTGTCTGGCGTCGCTGATAGTCGGGCGGCACGAGATGAAGGTTCGACTTGGTCACCTCGATGTAGTACCCGAAGACTCGGTTGAAGCCGACCTTGAGCGAAGCGATGCCGGTCCGTTCGCGCTCCGAGGCCTGGATGTTGGCGATGGCATCCTTGCCACCGTCGCGCAAGGCGCGCAACCGATCGAGCTGCGCGTCTACACCGTGAGCGATTGTCGGCTCGTCGCCGATCGCAAGCGGTGGATGCTCGACGATTGTCGCCTTGATCGCTCGAGCCTCGTCGACGCAGCTGTCCCACTCGTCGAGCAATCGGACGAGCAATGCCAGGCGGCGATTCTGCGAGAGCTGCCTGACGAGTCGCTCGACATCCGGCAGGCGGGCGAGCGACGCGCCGAGTGCGCCGACGTCGCGTGGACTTGCTCGGCCCGAGGCGATCTTTGCGCCTAACCGCTCGACGTCGCGGACGCCGTCGAGTGCAGTGCGCAGTGCCTCACGAGTGATCGAGTCGTCGACGACACTCGACACGACATCGAGTCGCTCGTCGATCGCGGCACGATCCGTGAGCGGAGCAAGAATCCACTGTCGGAGCAGGCGTGCGCCCATCGGCGTCACGGTGCGGTCGAGCACGGAAAGCAGCGTGCCCTCCGGGCCTCCGCCCCGGAGCGATTCGATCAGCTCCAGATTGCGCCGCGTCATTTCATCGAGCGGCATCAGCCCAGCCGAGCGATCGACGACCGGCCGCGAGAGCTGGGGCACGCCACCGGGTTGCAGTTCGCGAAGGTATCGCAGCAGTCCGCCAGCCGCGGCGACGGCCGGCCCATCCGCTTCGTCGATACCGAGGCCTTCGAGCGACTGGACGCGATAGTGGCGGGTGAGGTCCTCGCGCGCGAGCACCACGTCGAATTCCCACG
>JANWKK010000228.1 GCA_025451425.1 Gemmatimonadaceae bacterium | reverse complement strand
TGATCCATCACCGCGTGGGCGACGCCACCGTGGCTTTGATGATCCTCGAGGTGATGCTGGTTGTCGGACTCTGGCATTGCTCTATCTCATCGCGGCCTGGCATCGAGCCGCTCATCCCTTGCACATCCCGCGCATGTTGATCATCTCAGCGCTATGTGAGCAAGATGTTCCGCCGGTGAAGCTGCATCAATCAACATCGCGAACAGCTTGTATCGGTCATACTTCGCTTCGGGAGTGAACGCGCGTGAGCCCTGATCTCAACTCTGCCTTCCAACACACCGCGGAGGCTGTTGCCAAGACACTCGGCGCGGACGTTCATCATGGCCTGACGGCCGATGAAGCCCAGGCGCGCCTCGCACGCAACGGGCCTAACGAGGTGGCGCCAGAGACTCCCGTTTCCGCGTGGCGTCAATTCTTCGCGCAATTCCAGGATGTGCTCGTCGTCCTACTGCTCATCGGAACCGCGGTGTCGGGGGCGGTCTGGTTTTACGAGCGCGACTCAGAGTGAATCCATCACTGTAACCAGCGCCGCCGAGCGTTATACGTTGTCTTCGCCGCAGCTCGAAGGGACCAGTGTCCAGCTCAACGGCAGCACACTGGCGTTAGGTGCCGGCGATGTCCTCCCGCTCCTGCGAGGCGTGGCTGTTCCGGCGGGCCGAGTCTCGCTCGCGCCGGCCAGCATCACCTTCCTCACCCTCGCCGATGCCAGCAACGCGAACTGTCGATAGGCAGCGCCGTTCCTATCAGAGTACGCCGATTTGCCGGAGAAAACCTACCTGGTCGTAGAACAAATTCTCTTCGACGATCTCGCCGTCCTTCCATCGCGCGACCGTGCAGAATTCCAATTCGAAGGATTTGCCAGTTGCGTCGTGCACCTTGCCATCGAGACCCGTCCACGGGCCGATCATCTTTCCTTTCCATTTGGCGATCGTGCAGGTCCAATCGCCGGAACCGATCATCACGCGGTAAGGATTGTTGTCGAGATGATTCTCAATTGACTTGAAGAACGCCTCAGACTCTTTCTGGTGAGCGTCCCGGCCTTGGGTCGGGTCCGGCTGACCGGGCCAGTACACTTTCGTGTCCGTCGAGTGCCGTTTCCGGAACACGTCCCAGTTCTGCGCATTCCAGGCATCATCGAGTGTTTTCATCCGTTGCAGGTTCTCTTCAGCGCTCATGCGTCACCTCGTGTTTGACGTCTTAAGGCCAGCCTGACCGTCTAGTACACGCTCATCATTGTCGTCGTCTGTGAAGGAATCGATTCCTTCAGCGATCCGGAGCAAGTTGGAGCTTTTCGATCACGAATCGACCGAAGTACGCGGCATCATGCGCGCCGTGCGAGGAGAGAATGTCTATCGCGCGCTGCTTCCGCTCGGACGTCGGTGCGAGCACGGCCACCACGAACCGCCCGTCGCGTATCGCTTGTTCGTAGCGCGTCTTTATCTCGGACTCGTCATTCGGCATGCCTAACGCATCGCTGAAACGCATGGCCATCGCCGTGAAGCCGGAGCGGCCCGTGGTTTCGCTCATCCGATCGGCGAGGTCGGTCCCGGAGCCGATCCCGATCTCCGACTCGAGAAAGCCTCCCGTAGTCAGCTCATTCACTGCGTCTTCTACCTGCTGAGCGGTGTCAATCACCGCAACAACATTGTGCCGTGGATAGTGAATCGGTTCCAACGAGTGCTCGTCGTGACTGAGGTGGTCGTGCTCGGCGCTGGACATCGATCTCTCCGTAACTCTGTCTGTCGTGATTACTGATGTTGACCTTGCCAGTTCTGACGCGAGCATCGCGGGTGTGAGCAGCAACACAGGTACTTCGGCGGCGCGCACGACTCCTTCGGCGACGCTCCCAAGAATCAGCCGTCGCAATCCCCCCTCACCTCGCGTGCTCATGGCAATCATGTCGACGAGGAATTCGCGCACCGCGGATGCGATTGCATTCGCGGCGTTACCGCTAAGGATCACTCGGGGCGTAGCCGCCGCCGACCGTCCGCGAAAGCGATCGGCAGCGACGTGCAGACGCCGCCTAACGAACGGGACGTCGTCACGATTGTGCACGACTCCGACGAGTACGAACTCCAATTCGTCTATGTGAGACAAGCCGAGGAGGAAATCCACCGAGCGCTCGCCCAACTCGGATCCATCCAGCGGCACCAGGATTCGCTTGATCTCGACGGGTTTCCCACTCACATCGGCCGCGCCCGGAGGCACGAGGACGACGGGCTTCGGACATTCTCTCATCACGCGGTCGGCAACGCTCCCGACGATGGCAAGCCCGGCACCTGTTGCGGCGCGCGTCCCCATCACGACCGCGGATACGCCGCGCGACTCGGCGACATTGATGAGCGCAGTCGGCACGTCGGCGGCATCGACGACCTCCCACGAGATGGGCCGGCGCGATTGACTTGTCAGCGTGCGCGCCGTCTCGGACAGCTGCTTCTCGACGTCGAGCCCACCGCTGGCCGCGAGCGAATCGACGCCGATGAGCTCTGCCTGGTTCGATACCCGCGCCGGTGTGGCTGGTACAACCCGGACTAGATGCACGCCGACTTGAGCGAGCTCTGACAGAGCGAGCGCGATCGGCAGTGCTCGTCCTTCTTTCTCCGAGCCATCGAGCGCGACCATCACTTCATTCAGCATTGGTGAGGCCGTTAGCCACGGATGATCCGCGGTTCAGGGCGAGCTGGGCGGCGTGAATGCTCGCCTCACTGAAATCGACCCCAACCACTGCGCAGTGCGGCACGTTGGCGAATTCCTGCGGCACGGCGAGTACTGGCGTAGAGGAGGCTCGAATGATTGCGAGTGCGGTCTCATCGCCTAACAAGCGGTCGACGACTCGGTGGCGACCCAGGCCCGAGATGACGAGCGACGCGCTGTCCCTCGCGGCAACTGCGGCAATGACCCCGGCAGCGTCACCGGTGCCAATCTCGACGTCGACGCAGGCGGATTCTCCCAGCACGCGTCGAATCTGGTCTTTAACCGATTCATGTTGCTGCTCTCGAAGTACTTCGATGGCCTCGGCAGTACTGCCCCAATCCAGTTCCGTGGCAAACCTGTAGATCAACGGAGAAGCGCTAACGAGTCGCCAGGCTCCCGCCGATTCACCGAAGAGTGCGCCGGCACGCACGGCACCGTCTGATTGCTCACGGCCATCGGTCGCGACGATAACCGGCGACGATTTGCTCGACGCAAAGCTGGGTCTGGGAGATGGACTCATAGCGCTTCCCAAGCGTGGGCGATTTCAGCGTACCATCACGCGTGAGGCTCGGAGATACAATGAGCCAATGGGACAATTGGCGGGCGAGCCCGATCGCGATTGCTGATCGGTCAGCTAGTCCACTCGTTATGCACCAGAAGCGAGTGGGATCACCGCAGGAAAGAGTGGATCCACAATTGCAAATCGTCTCCGTAGTCGGCAGTTGAGGTGCACTGAATCATCAACGACGATGAAGCTGCTTCATCTCCAGGTCGTCCTGGCGGCAATCGATACTGACGAGAGCTCGCTCCACACGCTGCAAGCAGCGCGTGAGCTTGCCACGGCGGCGGGCGCGAGGCTTCGGGTTGTGCATGCCACACCGGCGGGCAATCGCAACGATGACGCGGTGCGAGCAGCAGCGGACCGCACGAATGCTGTCGGCGGCCTGTTCGAGCGCGCTGGCTTGTCAGGCTCCAACGTGAGGCTCGAAGTCGTCGCCGGCGAGCCCACGCATGTCATTCGTTCTGTCGCGGACAAGACGCGAGCCGATGTCATCGTGCTCGGTGAGCACCGCGGAAGTCGACTGCGCAGTCACGGCATCGGAAGTACGGCACTGGGCGTCGTCACCAACTCGTGGGCGCCCTGCCTCGTTCTAGCCGGCCCAATGCGGCTGCCGCTCGAGCACGTCCTCGTTCCCGTGGATCTTTCCACCACCTCGCGCGGCGCACTGGTCGTCGCACTCTCGTGGGCCTCCGCTCTGCGGGGAGCCCTAAAGTCTGCTGGCCCGGCGAGTACCGAGACAGCGCTTTTGACAGCCCTCCGAGTCGAAGGTTCGGAGGGGGAAGCATCGCGGCAAGCTCTGAATGAAGAATTGGATCGGCTTCGTGGAGACGCAGGTAACTGGGCTGGCGTCGGCGTTAGCGGTGTGGTCGTCGTCAACCGTGACGTACCGGGAGCGATCGCCGACTACGCGAGAGAACATCCGTCGGACCTGGTTGTGCTCGGAACACGCGGGCTTGGGTCCGACCCGGTGGGTCGCTTGGGTTCCGTCGCGTTAGGCGTTGCGCGCCAACTGGACTCGCCGATTCTGCTCGTGCCGCCGGCCGTGTGGGAGAGTTACTCGTCAAATCGTGACCGAAGAGAGCCTAATGGAGTAATCATGCCGGCTCATCCGGGTAACTCGAGTACTCATCACAGCGACGTCCGGATCGACGACGTCGATAGCGCTTCACTCGACAGTTTTCCAGCCAGCGATCCACCGAAATGGAGCAGTCTCCGCATCGGTCCTCCCGTTCAGTCAGCCCCCGCATCTGAAGCATCGGAGGAGGCCAACACATCTGGTCACCACTGACCGAGGAGACGACGCGAGACACAGCCGCGATCGCATTGAGAGGGTTGAATGACTACTCGTCGACAACGCCATCGCAGCCGCCCCCGGCGCGTGGATTTGCTTCATTCGCGGGCGGTACACTCCGAGCCGACCGAAGAGCTGCTCGTGGTGATCGAGGCCACGGGTGACGAACGCGGCGTTCTGAGCATCGCCGAGCTTCTTGCGCGGCGCGATCGCATCAACGCTCATCTCGTTGGGGTGGACGAGCCCAGTGACGCCACGGGGATCACGCCGCAGGAGTCCGTGGATCTTCACGCAGGGCGGCAGAGCCGATTGCTGAGTCGCACTCGACAACTTCTGCATCGCGCGGTTGGGAGAGGAGCTTACTGGAGCACCGACGCAGCGTTAGGCAAGCTCGTGGCGGTGCTGGCCACTGAAGCGCGGAAGGGCATCACGCGGCTCATTCTCATGGCGCTCCCTGAGCCAGGCGCGAAACGCCTTCGTGCCGCTGACACGCTCGTCGCCATCGTCAATGCAGTGGACGTTCCGATCCTGGCTGTGCCGCGTCGGCAGGAGCTCTTGCCCAATCGGATCCTTGTTGCAACCGATTTCAGCAGAGCAAGTACTCGCGCTGCTCGAGCGGCGCTATCCGTCCTGGGCCCTCGTGGCAATCTGACTCTCTTACATGTCGACGCCCCGACGAAGCCCGGCTCGCGGCATTCGGCCGAGGAAGGTATCGCGCGATGCTTTGAAGAACTGCGTCACGAGCTCAACGAGGAAGCGCACAGCTCAATCGCGCTGAGCCGACGAACGAACATTGTCAAAGAAGCCGTCTTGCTCCGAGGAGACGATCCAGCGTCTGCGATTCTCGAATATGCCGCAACGCATCGCCACGACCTCATCGCCGTCGGCACGCGGCGTCGACTGGCGGGCACAGCGACGCCCCTGGGAAGCGTTTCGTCTGCGATCCTTAGAGACGCGCAGTGCGCCGTGCTCGTAGGTCAACCTGCTGTTCGTCGCCGCGTCGCAGGACCGCGAAGACTACCTGCCGGGGCCGGAAGTGGTTAAGCCGTCAGCACCGGGCACGTAATCTTCAGTTGTCGTCAAATCAGTGATATGCCGTTTCTCGCATCAAACGGTCGTTGAGCCAGGCTTCATCCAGAGATTAGAAGTGGGTCCATATGTCTGTGTATTTCATCCAACGATGACGGGACTGCTACGAGTGAACTGATTGCAGGTCGAGGCCGTCATCGTCGCCCCTGATCGACGGCCAGCTTCAAGAGCTCCGCCGAATGAATGGCCTGGCGGCTCGTCGTCTGCGCGATTTGTTCGCGACAGCTAAACCCATCAGCAACGATCAAGGTATCGGGAGACGCGGCGCGCACCGCCGGGAGGAGTACGCGCTCGCCGCACGCGATCGATACGTCATACGGCTCGCCCTTCGCATATCCGAACGCGCCGGCCATTCCGCAGCAGCCCGAGTCCAGCACCGTGTAGTCCGCACCGATGGACTCGAGAAGCCGAGCTTGGCAGTCGAAGCCAAGCACCGACTTTTCATGGCAATGACCGTGAATCATGATGTGGCGCGCGAGCGGCGGAGCCGGAAAGGGCCGAGGTTCCTTGACGAGAAATTCGCTGAGCGTGAAGGTCTGATCGCGAAGTCGCTTCGCATCGTCGTCGTCGGGCAGCATGTTCACGAGCTCGTCGCGAAACACCGACACGCAACTCGGCTCGAGTCCCACGACCCTCGTACCAGCGCGGATGTGCGGACTGAGCGTAATGAGAATCCTGCGAAGCAATTGCTTGGCGACCCGCAGCATGCCGTAGTCGTAGAGTGGCCGGCCGCAGCACACCGGTCGCGAGGGAAGGAGCACGTCGTATCCGCTCGCTTCGAGAACCTCGACGGCAGCCTTCGCCGTCTCGGGCAAGAAATAGTTGTTCCACGTGTCCGGCCACAGAATCACCGGCGCCGCCCCGGTATTCCGTCGCTGACGACTGTTGTACCAATGCCGAAAGGTGTGTCGCGCGAACGGAGGAATGCGTCGTTCCGGCGCCATGCCGATCAGGCGTTTCGCCACCTCCCGCAGCGCTGGGCTTTGGGTCACGAAGTTTGCCGCCCAGGGGACGTGCGACGCGAGTCGCGCCCACCGGTGCATGAGCCCGAACGCGTACGCGCCGACCGGTCGGCGCCGGCCGTCGTAGTAATGCGACAGGAACTCCGCCTTGTACGTAGCCATGTCCACGTTCACCGGACATTCGCCGCGGCATGCTTTGCAGGCGAGGCACAAATCGAGCGCCTCCTTCACCGTCTCGTCGCGCCACCCAGCGGTGAGCGGGTTGCCTTCGAGCATCTCGAACAACAGTCGCGACCGGCCTCGCGTCGAGTGCTTTTCTTCGCGTGTCACCATGTAACTCGGGCACATGGTGCCGCTGTCATGCTTCCTGCACACGCCCGTGCCGACGCAACGGTTTGCCGCGTACGCGAAGCTGCCCCGGTCATTTCCGAACGAGAACCGTGTCTCGGGTTCCCACGGGTGATAATGCGTTCCCCAGCGAAGGTTCTCGTCGACGGCGTATGCGTCCACGACCTTGCCCGGGTTCATCTTGCCTCGGGGATCCCACGCTGCCTTGAAGTCTCGAAACGCCTGCATCAGTTCGTCGCCAAACATGATCGGCAAGAGACTGCCGCGCGCCTGGCCATCGCCATGCTCGCCCGACAGCGAACCGCCGTACGACGTCACGAGGTGCGCAGCCTCATTCAGAAATTCTTTCCAGCTTGCGATGCCTTCGGCGGTGTACAAGTCGAAGTCGATACGCGCGTGCAGGCAGCCCTGGCCGAAGTGGCCGTACAGCCCCGCGGTATAGCCATGACGATCGAGGAGCTTCGTCAGATCGCGCAGATAATTGCCCATGTCATCCGGCGCAACGGCGGAGTCCTCCCATCCCGGATAGAAGTCCGGCTTATGAGGAACCTTTGATATCGAGCCGAGACACGCTTCGCGGATCGCCCAGACGCGGTGCTCCTGCTTCACATCGTCATAGAGCTTCCTGGGCGGCGCGGCGGCGCGGCTGTCGAGTGCGTCGGTGAGCCGCCGTGCAGCTGCTCCCGCTTCTTCGTGCGACTCGCCACCAAACTCCACGATGAGCCATGCGTTGCCATCGGGAAACAGCGCGCGCCCCGTTGTCGACATTCCCTTGTCGTGCAGGTACTCGAACACGCTGCCGTCGATCCCCTCGAGCGCGAGCGGTTCGAACGCGTTGCAGAACTGGACGTCATCGCCGGCGGCGAACAGGTCCTTGTAGCCGAGGACGACCAGTGTGCGCACCGGTGGGCTGTGAACGAGGCGCAACCTGGCCTGCAGCACGATGACGCACGTGCCTTCGGTGCCGACCAGCGCGCGCGCGACGTGGAACCCATGTTCGGGCAGCAACTGGTGCAGCGGATAGCCGGACACGAGCCTCGGAATCCGTGGAAACCGCTGGCGAATGAGATCGCCGTACGTATCGCCAACAGCTTTGAGTCGCGAGTAGATCGCGCCTCGGACGCCTCCCTCCTGGATGATGCGCTCGAGCTCCGCCACGCTCGTCGGACCGACCCACATTCGCAGGCCGTCGTACGTGAGAATCTCCAGCTCGAGCGTATTGTCCTCGACCTTTCCCGCCATCTGGGCGTGCATGCCGCACGAATTGTTGCCGATCATTCCGCCGAGTGTGTTCCGCGCGTGCGTCGCGGGGTCTGGTCCGAACGTGAGGTGCCGCGCTTCGGCTTGATTGCGGAGATCGTCCAGCACGGTACCCGGCTCGACGCGGGCCCACTTGTTCTCCCAGTCAATCTCGAGCACGCGATTCATGTACTTGCTCATGTCGATGACCACCGCGGCGTTGCAGGCCGCGCCGGCGAGGTCGGTCGCGCCGCCGCGCGAAACGATTGGCGCGCCAACCTCTCGGCACGCGGCCACCGTTGCGACGACATCGTCGGCGTCCCGCGGCAGTACGACGCCGATTGGGATCTGCCGGTAGTTCGATGCGTCGGTCGAATACAGCGCGCGATCACCGTCGTCGAAGCGCACCTCGCCGCGTACGCTCGACCGAAGCACTGCGGCGAGACGATTCACATCGATCCCAAGCGCCTCGCTGCTGACCGCATCGGGTCGCGGCGGGGTCGGCGGTGGCGCATGAACGTCGCGTCCCGTCCGTCGTGATACGGGTAGCTGTGGATTGCGCGTCATGGGCACCCGTCGTTGGCGATGCCTAATCTCAGATGATTTTGCCGGCCTCATTCTCGACC
>JANWKK010000227.1 GCA_025451425.1 Gemmatimonadaceae bacterium | reverse complement strand
CGTCGCTGAACGCGTGCTCGACGCGCGCGCGCGACAGACGGTGCGGCGGTCGGCGTCGCCAGTCGTTGTTGCGCGTCCGCTCGCACCGCTTGCCGCGTCGGAAGACATAACGCCGGCAAGGCCTCTGCCTAACGTGCCGCGGCGAATCGCGGGCATGGAGGCAATCGTCGTTTCGCTTCCGGGCGACGCGTTGTGCGTCGTTCCACTGTCTCACCGAGCACATCGATCCGCCGCGGCGGCGCGCGCACTCGGCCGTGCACTCACCGACGCGCTGCTCGCGTCCGAAGGACCATCAGACTCCTGAGCCATATGTCGACTTTGCACCTACCGTACATCATCGAGCGCTCCAGCCGCGGCGAGCGGACGTATGACATCTATTCACGTCTGCTCATGGATCGGATCATCTTCCTCGGCACAGAGATCAACGACGACGTTGCGAATATCATCATCGCGCAACTGCTCTTTCTCGAAGCTGATGCGCCGGGCAAGGACGTCCAGCTCTACATCAACTCACCTGGAGGCGACGTCTCCGCTGGTCTGGCCATCTACGACACGATGCAGCACCTCTCGTCTCCCGTGAACACGATCTGCATGGGGATGGCGGCGAGCATGGGTTGCTTCCTTCTCGCGACGGGCCGCAATGTGAAGCGAAGCGCGCTTCCGCACTCGCGCATCATGATGCATCAACCGTGGGGCGGCACGGCGAAGGGAACGGCCTCGGATATCGAGATCGCTGCCAAGGAGATCCTCTACATGCGCGCGAAGATGTTCGAGTTGCTTGGGAAGCATACGGGACAGCCACTCGAGCGGATCGAGCGCGAGTTCGACCGCGATCACTACATGTCCGCCGAGGAGGCGAGACGGTACGGAATCATCGATCGCGTCGTCGAGACGACGACCGAACACCCCGCGGCGCCGAGTGTGATCGAAAAGAGTGCCTGAGTGTCATCCCGCGCTCGGGATGACAAGTGCACTCCAAAGCACTAGTTTCGCGCCATGATTACCATTCGCGAAGCAAGTGCCTGGGCGCTGCTCACACTGATGAGCGTCCACTCAACGTCGCCGACGGTGCGCCTCGATAATGGCGTGGCCCGAACGCCGCCGATGGGCTGGAACAGCTGGAATCACTTCGGCTGCAACGTGAGTGAGCAACTCATCAAGGAAGAGGCGGACGCCATCGCGGCGAGCGGCATGCGCGACGCCGGCTATCGATACGTCGTGATTGATGATTGCTGGCAAGTCGCCCGCGACGCGAAGGGTGTGATCGTTGCCGACAGCGCGCGTTTTCCGCACGGAATCAAAGCGCTGGCCGATTACGTACACTCGAAGGGTCTCGCATTCGGCATCTACACCGACGCCGGAACGAAGACCTGTCAGCGTCGGCCAGGCACGCTCGCGCACGAGGATCAAGACGCACTCACCTATGCGTCGTGGGGCGTCGACTACGTGAAGGAGGACTGGTGTAATGCCGCGGGTCTGACAGCGCCGATCCAATACGCCAAGTTCCGCGATGCCCTCGCACACTCCGGTCGCCCGATCGTGTTCAGTATTTGTGAATGGGGATCGAACCAACCGTGGGAGTGGGCACCAGCGGTGGGTAATCTCTGGCGCACCACGGACGACATCGAGGACAAGTGGCTGTCGATGCTGGCGAATCTCGACCAGAACGGCCAGCACGCTTCCGCCGCGAGTCCGGGCGCCTGGAACGATCCGGACATGCTCGAGGTCGGCAATGGCGGCATGACGGACGACGAGTATCGCGCCCATTTCAGTCTCTGGGCGATCATGGCCGCGCCGCTCATGGCCGGACACGACGTGCGGACGATGTCCTCCGCGACGAAGGAAATTCTGCTCAACCGCGAGGTGATCGCGGTCGATCAGGATTCGCTAGGCAAGCAGGGCATCCTGGTCTGGGAATCGGCACCCGAGCTTCAGGTGTGGTCGAAGCCACTCGCGGACGGCTCACGTGCGGTCGCGTTGCTCAATCGTTCGACGTCACCCGCGAAGATTACTGCTTACCTGTCGCGAGTCGGGCTCCGCACGGACTCGGCGACGGTGAGAGACCTCTGGGCCCACGCCGATCGTGGACGTGTTGGTCGCCAGTACGTCGTAGAAGTACCCGCGCACGCAGTCGTCATGGTGAAGATGACGCCGTCGCGTTGATCGTCGAGCGGCGGGGCCGCGCGCGGAGCCACAGGGCCCAGAGAACGAGCGGGGGAATGCCGATCCAGAGGGCCGCGGTAAGGCCATGGACCGAACCGCTCCAGGTTAGCTTCCCTGCTTCCTTCACCGTTAGGACGAAGCCCGCATCCCCATAACTCGCGTTGATTTCGCCCTTCGCGTTCCGTGCGGTCGCCCGGAAGATGGCCGGCAGCGCTGGCCCGATGGCGACGATAAGAAGTGCCGTCCAATAGGCGCACCATGCGAGGAGCAGGTGAACTGGACGCCAGCGGGAAAGGGAGAAAAGGGCCATTGGAGGCTACCGCGACAAAGGTTGTATGAATGGCTCTCTCAATGATACGCCATTATCGTCGAGGCGTTTCGGGCTGTACTGTAAGGTCGCGACCGACATCACTCACCGATCACACCCGCTACGATGCGTTTGCGCTCAATTCTCCCTCTCGGTTTGCTGCTCGCCACCGGCGTCCCCCTTCACGCGCAGGACGCCGATCGAACCGCCATCCTCGCCACTGTTCAAAAGGTGTTCACCGCGATGCGGACGCGCGACACGGCACTTCTCCGTCAAGCCTTCGACACGAGCGCACGACTCGCTGGTGTTTCGACGCGCAACGGGCCGGCGACCGTGCGCCTAACGGTTCCGTCAGCCTTTGGCAACGCGATCGCCTCGGCGCCCGCGGGAGATGTCTGGAACGAGCGGATCTGGGATCCCGAAGTGCGAATCGATGGCGATGTGGCGCAGGTCTGGGCCTACTACACGTTCCATCGGAACAACACCTTCAGCCACTGCGGCGTCGACGCGTTCATGCTCTTGAAGGTCGGCAGCGAATGGAAGATCACGCAGCTAGCGGATTCGCGGCGGACGACGGGGTGCGCGCACACGAACGATTGAGGGGGCCCCGAGCGCTTTGAGAAGGGGCTAGGGTCTAGGGGCTAGAAGCTAGAGAGTGGCCCCTAGCCCTTATTCCCCTAGCCCCTAGCCCCTCCCCTAGTGCGCGTCTCCCATGCCCGCGCCACCGCGTGGTTTTCGGAGCAGGAGAATCGCCGGCGCCGTGAGGAGAAAGCTCTTGAGGATGAGCATCCACGCATCATTGTAGCTCAGCATCAGTGCTTGGCCGGTGAGTGCCTGGTCGACTGCGGCGTATGCCGCGGCTTGCGCCTTGATATACGAGAAGCCTAACGACATAAAATGCGACACTGCGCCCTGGAACCGCTCGACGAACGCGGGGTTCGCGGCATACGTGTTCGAGACCAGATCGGCGCGGTGGAGCGCCGTGCGCGCCTGTAAGTAGGTAGTGATGATCGCGATACCGAACGAGCCGCCGAGCTGACGCGCCAGGTTGATGAGGCCAGACGCCTGCTGTGCTTCACTCGGCTTGAGGTTGGCGTACGCCACGTTGTTGATTGGCGTGAACAGGAACCCGAGTCCGACCCCGCGGATGATGAGTGGATATCGCGCGTCCGCCTCGCCTGCCGCCGTCGTTAGGTGGCCGAGCTTCCACATCGAGTAGATGAAGATGGCGACGCCGATGTAGATCAGGATTCTCGCGTCAACGAGTGGCCGCGCACCGTTCAGCAAGCGTCCGCACAGCATCGCAGTACAGGCGGTGGCAATCCCGCCGGGCATCAACGTTAGCCCAGTTTCGGTCGGAGTGAAGTGAAGCAGGTTCTGCGTGAACAGCGGATAGAGGAACACGCCTCCGTACAATCCAAAGCCCATCGTGATGAACAAGAAGATGGAGCCGGCGAGATCACGGTTCTTGAGGATCCGGAAATTCACCACCGGATGCTCGTTGCGAGATGACAGCTCCCACGCCAGCATCCCCGCCAACGCCAGTCCTGCGACGATGCTCAGCCGAACGATCAGCGTGTCATTGAACCAATCCTTCTCTCGCCCTTCCTCGAGCACGTACTGAAGCGATGCGAGGCCTACCGTCAAAAGGCTGATGCCGAGCCAGTCGATCGGTCCGGTGCGTCGCTTGGCATGTGGTGGATCGTGAAGGAAGCTCGTGACGAGAAAGGCCGCGACGATACCGATTGGGACGTTGATGAAGAAGCACCAACTCCAGTGATAGTTGTCGGTAATCCACCCGCCGAGCGTGGGTCCGAGCGTTGGTGCGACGATGATCCCCATGATGAAGATCGCCTGCACCAGTCCCTGTTGCTCGCGCGGGAAGATCTGACGCAGCGTCGCCTGCGCCGTCGAAAGCAGTGCCGCGCCGCCCGCGCCCTGGACCACGCGCCACAGAATCAGCTCACCGAGACTGCTCGACGTACCGCAGAGGAAGGATGCGACGACGAAGAGCAGGATCGAGAACGTGAGATAGTTTCTGCGGCCGAAGGTCGCGGTGAAGAAGGCCGTCATCGGAAGCACGACGACATTCGAGAGGATATAGCCGGTGCTGACCCACGCGATCTCCTGAATCGTGGCGCCGAGGTTCCCGGCCATTTGCGGCAGGGCGACGTTGATGATCGTCGTGTCGAGCACTTCCATGATCGCAGCCGTGATCAGCCCAAGCAGGATCAGCCAGCGATACTCTTCGACCTCGGAATGGGCTTCAACCGGCTTCGACGGCGGCGCGACGGCGGCGGTGCCTTCACGAATCGCGGGAGTAGACACGAATCTCAGTGGCTCGGTTGCGGATGCTGGATTGTAGCTGATGCCGCAAGAAGCCTGCACTTCGCGCCAGGAGCGATTTACACGCGCCCCTGGTGTCCGCGGTTCCAATCCCTAATGCGGCGATTTATCCCGGCCAACGGTCAGCGCCGCGTTCGTTCGCGCTTCCTTCACCAACTGCAACGCCTGTTGCAACTGCGTCCCGTTGAGGACCTCATAAGCGTCCTCCTCCGCACCGTGCATGTTCGAACGGAGCGTCTCGAGCGTGTTGTCGATCAGCGGATCAGTCACTTCAGGGAGATCGCCCCGCGAACGTGGCACCTCGACCTTTTCGCGCTTTGCCCGCTGAAGCGAGTCGAGCTCGCGCATGAGCGGCGTGTTCAACGAATCGAGGCGGCGCTTGATCACCGCGACCCGAGCGAGCTGATCGTTCGTGAGCGACAGATCCTTGGCGTGGGCGATGATGATGTTGACGCCGTTGGCGAGGCGCAGCTCGAGCGCGGGACCGATCTCCTTCATCGCCGGGTCATCGCGGCCGGGCGATCGTCCGACTGGCATATGGCTACCGCCGGGATGCTGTGCGTCGGCGACCGCGCCCGAGACGAGCACGAGCGCAGCCGCCAGTGCAAGTGCCGAATATCTCATTCCACGAACATTACTCCGCGCGCATGGCAATGATGGGATCTACGCCAGCGGCTCGACGTGCGGGGAGATAGCTCGCCAGACAAGCGACGAGCACGAACATCGTTGCTACTCCCACAAACGTCAAAGGGTCCGCCGGCGCAACGCCGAAAAGCATGGTCGCGATGAGCCGTGTCATGATGAGCGCGCCGCCGATTCCTAGGGCGATGCCAAGTAGTGTGAGCGTCAATCCCTGGCCGATGACGAGACGCACGACGCGCTCCTTCTGGGATCCCAAGGCAATTCGAATTCCCAGTTCACGGGTTCGCTGGCTGACGGTGTACGAGATCACGCCATAGATGCCTAACGCGGCGATCACCAGCGCGATGCCCGCGAACGAACCCAGAAGAATCGCATAGAAGCGAGGCTGTGCCACCGACTCGGAGACGACGTCGGTCATCGTCTTGACGTCGAAGACCGGGAGGTCTCCGTCCACTTCCTTGATCGCGGCACGCGTTCCGTTGATCGTGAGCGCGGGCGAGGCGGTCGCGCGAACGAGCACGCTCACGTCGCCGAGCGGTGCCTGATCGAACGGCAGGTAAACGGTCGACGGCGGTGCCTCGTTCGCGCCGTACGACTTTACATCAGCGATGACGCCGACGATCTCGCCACCCGCATTGACCGTGTCGGCCTTGTTCTCCGAGCGCTGACGACCCCAACCGACCACGATGTGCTTGCCGAGCGGATTCTCATTCGGATAGAACTGCTTCACAAAAGCCTGACTGACGACCACCGCCTGTGGCGCATTCGGTGAGTCGGTGATCTGCAAGCCACGT
>JANWKK010000226.1 GCA_025451425.1 Gemmatimonadaceae bacterium | reverse complement strand
GGCCTATCGCCCGATCTCGCACCTCGTCGGAGACACAGTCTGATGGCGGCCGTCGCAGCAAAACCAGCGGTCTCGACCGCGATCCCAGGCAAGGGCAACGCTGAGGTAGGACTTGCCGTGGCGGTTGTATTTGTCATCGGCCTGCTAATCGTCCCGTTGCCTGGCGTGATGCTCGACATGCTGCTCGTAACGAGCATCTCACTGTCGCTCGTCGTCCTGCTTTCCGCCCTTTACACGACGAACCCGCTCGAGTTCAGCTCGTTCCCAGGATTGCTCCTCCTGCTCACGTTGTTCCGACTCGCGCTCAACGTCGCAAGCACCCGATTGATTCTGACCCACGGCCAGGCAGGTCACGTAATTCAGGCCTTCGGAGAGTTCGTCATCGGCGGCAATTACGCGGTCGGTCTGGTGCTGTTCCTGATTCTTATCGGCATCAACTTCATCGTAATTACGAAAGGCGCTGGGCGTGTCGCGGAAGTCGCCGCTCGATTTACCCTCGATGCAATGCCAGGCAAGCAGATGGCGATCGATGCCGATCTGAATGCCGGACTGATTGACGAGACAGAAGCACGCCGGCGACGCGAGGAGATAGCGCGCCAGGCGGATTTCTACGGCGCCATGGACGGATCTTCCAAGTTCGTGAAGGGCGACGCGATTGCCGCGTTGATTATCACGTTCATCAACATCATTGGCGGGATATTCATCGGGGTGGTTCAGAAAGGACTTCCCTTCTCGCAGGCTGTAAGCACGTACACGATCCTCACCGTCGGTGAGGGACTCGTATCGCAGATACCATCGCTGGTTGTTTCGACGGCCGCCGGCATCATGGTGACACACTCGGCTGGCTCGACACAGATGGGCACCGTCGTCGCGTCGCAGATGACGAAGCATCCGCGTGCAATGTGGATTGCTGCCGGCGTGCTCGCGTTGTTCTCGATCGTGCCAGGCCTTCCGATGCTTCCGTTCCTTACGCTCGCGACCATCCTCGGCCTTCTGGCTCGCTCGGCATCCATCGCAGAGAAGAAGCGCGCCGTCAACGCCATGGCTGCGCTCTCCACACCGCAAGCTGATTCGCCGACGTCGACCGATCCAATGCGGGATCTCTTGCAGATCGATCCGATCGAGCTCGAGGTGGGATACGCGCTCATCCCGCTCGTCGACGAACGTCAGGGCGGCGACCTGCTCGATCGCATTTCAATGCTCCGCAAACAGGCAGCGGTCGAGTTGGGAATCCTCATTCCACCAGTAAGAATTCGCGACGATATCCGCCTTCCCTCCAACGAATACGTGATCAAGCTGCGTGGAAGCGAGATGGCAAGAGGCGAGGTCATGCCGCGCTTCCTGATGGCGCTGAACACCGGATCGGTGATCTCGCCAATGGAGGGAATCGACGCGGTCGATCCGAGCTTCGGCATGCCCGCTCGCTGGATCGCTACGAACCGTCGTGCGGACGCCGAGGCGTATGGATACGTCGTCGTCGAGCCATCCACGGTCGTGGCGACACATCTGATGGAAGTCCTGAAGGTGAACGCCGCGGAATTGCTCGGACGCCAGGATGTCCAGGAGATGGTCGAGACGCTGAAAAAGACCCATCCTGCACTCGTCGACGACATCGTTCCGTCGAAGATCTCGCTCGGAACTCTGCATCGCGTATTGCAACGGCTCCTGCGCGAACGCATCCCGATCCGCGACCTCGTAACGATTCTAGAAGCGCTCGGCGATTCCGCCGATACGACGAAGGATCCGGAAGCGCTCACGGAACATGTGCGGCGCTCGCTGTCGAACGTCATCGCGCGGCTGTACGCCGAGCCAGACGCATCGGTCCGAGGGATCACGATGGGTCCGCGGCTCGAACAGGCTCTCACGGGACTATTCTCGCCGCGCACGGCGCAGCCTGGAATCTCGTTGCTCAGTCCGGACGCACTGGCGAGAATGCTGCGCGACCTCAATGAGATGTCGCAGGCGTATTCGTCTGAAGGTCGACCGGTGCCGCTCGTCACACCGCCAAGTCTGCGGGTCGGTGTGCGCAGGCTGATAGAGCCGGTGTTGCCGTCGCTTCCGGTCATCTCCCTGGCGGAACTGCCCACTGCGGTAAACCTCCACAGTGTTGGAATGTGGGAGGTGGCGAATGCAGCATGACCTGAACACGCCGCGGATCGTGATTTCATCCGGCATGTCGGGTACCGGCGTGACGACCGTGTGCACGCATCTGCAGGAAGCGGTTTCCGGATTGAATTTCGTTGATGCCGGTTCACGGTGGAGCGATATCAGCGAGGCATGCGCGCCGGGATTCGCGCGCATGATCGTCGTGACGACTCACGACGTTATAGCGGTGATATCGGCATATGCGCTGATCAAGCTGGCGCGTGAGCAGTTCACGGATGCACCAATCGAAGTACTCGTTACGGCGAGCGAAGAGCGCGATGCGCTCAAGACGTATGAAAGGATTCAGGTGGCATGCAGCCACTTTCTCGGTGAAACCGTCGGCTACGCTGGTTCGGTGCCGAACGATGTGTTGGAGCAAGAACCTGGCGGGATGGCAGCGACGGACGTCGACCGCGCCTTACTTGGCTCGGACGCAGTAGCGGCGCTGCACAATCTTGCGACGCGGTTGGATGAAGAACTGGAGGTGACAGTGCTACGTGGCTCGTGGCGTCACACTGAGCGGAGAGCAAGCTAATGACAAAAATGGATATGCAGCTTTGGACCGAATACGCGGCCGGCAGTCAGCAGGCCCGCGACAGTCTTCTTGCCGAGCATCTCGGCCTCGTCCACCACGTTGCGCGACAGCTGTCTCGTACACTCGCGGCGAAAGCCGATGTGGACGAGATGGTCAGCGCCGGAACCATGGGGCTGATGAGCGCGCTCGAAGGATTCGACCCGTCGCGAGGACTCGCATTCAGCACATTCGCCGCGCCCCGAATTCGTGGAGCAATCCTGGACGAGCTCCGGCGCCAGGATCACGTTCCCCGTTCGGTTCGACGCAAGGCGCGTGAGCTGTCTGGCGCACGAGAGACTTTGCAGCGAATCTTCGGCCGGCCACCCGAACCGCAGGAGATGGCGGAACACCTTGGTGTTGATGTCGCAACACTGTGGCGATGGGAAGCCGACGTCGAGAACGCCGTTCATCTGTCGATCGATCGCCAGCCAGGCGAGGGCGACTCGGGGACAGCCGCACCCGCTGAAATGCTCGCCGACGAGACTCACGGTGACATCGAAGAGACGCTGAATCACGAACAGGAAGTCGCTCTGCTTCGCGAAGCCATCATGGAGCTCACGGAGCAGGAGCGTGTGGTCCTGTCGCTTTACTACTTCGAGGAGTTGAAGCTTCACGAGATCGCGGCGGTACTCAACCTCACCGAGAGCCGCGTGAGTCAGATTCGTTCGAAGGCACTAGGCAAGCTCCGGACAGAGCTTGGCTCAATGCGCAGCTTCGTGGCCTGAACAGGCCAGCAGAAGAACGGAGGCCATAACGGCCTCCGTTTTTTTTGCCCCAAACCGCGTCAGGTGAGCTCGCGGAGACCGGCCGGAACTAACCGCTACACATGCTCGGCAATTTTTGCCTACTCGGCAGGAAGTGCCGTAGCGTAAACGACTGATCAAGCGACGACGAAGCATGGTCAGCCAGTGTGCCACATGTAGTTAGGTCGCCCGTCATGGATGTGACAACGCTGGTATTGCTGTTGCCAATAACATCCATGTCAAACCGGAGATTCATCAAATGGGTGCGAGTGTCCGACCGAATGGAATGTCCAGCGCCGCTGCGGCGCTCCGCTATTGGGAGCGTCGACAGGAGGTCGCGTCAAACAACCTTGCGAACGTCTCGACCGATGGCTTCAAGGGTCAGAAAGTCTTTGCTCGGATGATCGAGGGGGCCCTCCCGGCGGCCGACGAGGTTACGGACTTCTCGCAGGGGACGCTGAATACGACCAACAATCCGCGCGACCTCGCACTCGACGGTCGCGGATTCTTCGTCGTCAAGACGGCCAACGGTGAGCGATATAGCCGTGGCGGATCGCTGCAGGTGAGCGACGCCGGCGACCTCACCGACGCCTCCGGCAACCCCATCCTCGGCGAAAACGGTACGATTCGCGTTGCGACGCCTGGGCAGTCGCAGGTCGGGACGATTCAGATCAGCCGAGACGGCACCGTAACGGTGGACAACGCCGAGGTCGGCCGACTCAGAATCGAAACCATCCCGGAGAAGGCGACGCTCAGCGCTGAGGGGAGTGGACTCTTCATTCCACCGGCGACACGCAAGCGAATAGATCCTGCCGCGCGCATCGTCCGCCAAGGCGCGCTTGAACAGAGCAACGTCACGCCGATCAGCGAGATGGTGGACATGATCTCGATTCAGCGTGCTTACACAGCTGTGCAGAAGGCGGTCACCACGCTCGACACCGTGCGTGAAATCGCAACGACCGAACTGGCCCGCCCCGCAACCTAAGGAGACTGATAAATGGATCCCGCACTTCATACCGCGGCGACCGGCATGCAGGCGCAGCAGACGCGCACTGATGTCATAGCCAACAACCTTGCGAACGTGAACACGACCGGCTTCAAACGGAGCCGCGCACACTTTGAAGATCTGCTGTATCAGACCTTGCAGGGACCTGCAACGCTTGGTTCCCGCGACACCGAGCAGCTGCCCGCAATTCAGGTCGGACTTGGCACGCGGCTTACATCCGTGCAGCGAATTGACTCCCAGGGTTCGCTCGAGCAGACCTCACGCCCGCTGGATCTCGCGATCGAAGGCGAGGGTTACTTCGAGGTTCAGCTACCGAACGGCAACGCTGCATATACACGCGACGGAAGCCTGCAGGTTTCCGATCAGGGGGTTCTCGTGACGAATCAGGGTTACGCGATCCAGCCGCCGATCAAGGTTCCCAAGGACGCGACTTCGATCACGATCTCGGAGACAGGTGTCGTTACGGCAAACGGAGTCACGGGCCAGGCGAACGGAGCGCAGGAACTCGGTCGCATCGAGCTGGCACGCTTTGCCAATCCGTCGGGTCTTGAATCGATGGGTCAGAATCTCTTTTCGGCAACCCCAACCTCCGGTGACGCAATCCGCGGGAATCCTACAGAAGATGGCAACGGTAGAATTGCGCAGGGATATCTCGAAGCCAGCAACGTCGAGATCGTCACGGAGATGGTCGACATGATTACAGCGCAGCGCGCCTACGAGATCAACTCGAAAGCGATCAAGAACAGTGAGGACATGTCGCAGACAGCCAACTCTCTGATGCGGTAAAGATGCAGAAACACAATGCAGCATTTCTCGCCGCGTTGATGTGCGTAGCACACTCTGCGCGTGCGCAATCGGTAAAGCGAGGCGCGGTCAAGATCCCCGTTGCCGCGCACGACCTGGTGCGCGGCGCGATCCTCTCATCGAGCGACATCACGTGGTCCGATACCACCCTGACGGATGGAAGCACTCCCGAGGCGGCAGATGTCGCACCCGGCTGGGTCACCCACAGAGTGATTCACGCTGGAGAAATCCTGCGTGAGCCAGGCGTTGCGAAACCGGATCTCGTGAATTCTGGCGATGCGGTAGATGTGTTCTATGCGGCACCAGGAGTCATGATTCGCGTACGCGGTACGGCCATCGGTCGCGGAAGCAAGGGCGACGAAGTGTACGTGAAGCTCGACAACAGACGGCGTCTTCGTGGCGTCATCTCAGGCCCGAACACCGTGAGGGTGATGTGAACAAGAACCGACTCGCCGGCGTAATATTCGCCGCCTCATCCGTTGCGCTGGCAACAGCACCCATGCTCGGTGCACAGGCGGCACCTGCGACACGAGCTCCAACACCGACACGAGGCGCTTCAGCTGCTACGGCGGCGACAGGCTCGGGCGCACAGACTGCCCCGACACTGACGACTACGGCCGTTCCGGGTAGGCAGTCATGGCTATCCGATCGCCGCGATTTTCACCTTGGTGACATCGTGACTGTCCTTGTGGATGAGTACACGCTCACCTCTCTGGATAAGGAAGTAAACGCGACCGATAACCGTCAGCGCACTCTCGGACTTGGGATCTCGACTCCGACGAGCAACAAGACGTTCGGCATCAATTCGAATAACGGCAACCAATCGCAGAACAGCGGCCTTGATGC
>JANWKK010000225.1 GCA_025451425.1 Gemmatimonadaceae bacterium | reverse complement strand
ATTGTCGGTCTCGTCGAAGGCGTCATCCTCGATACGATCGCGCAAACCGAAGCGCATCGTCGTGACTTCATCGGCATCGGCGTTGGCGCACCTGGTCCGCTCGATCGTGAGCGCGGCGTCGTGATCGTCGCGCCGAACCTTGGCTGGCGTGACTTCCCGTTGCTCGATCGGATCACCGAGCATCTCGGGATGCCGGCGACGCTCGACAACGATGCGAATTGCGCGACGGTGGGCGAGTGGTGGCAGGGCGCGGCAAGAGGGGGACGCAACGTCGTCGGCATGACGATCGGAACTGGCATCGGGGGCGGCTTGATCGTCAATGGCCAGCTCTTTCACGGGTCGTCGGATGTCGCGGGCGAGATTGGCCACACAACGATCGATCTCAATGGCCGACACTGCAAATGCGGCAACTACGGTTGTCTCGAGGCATACGCGTCGGGACCGGCGATCGCGACGCGCGCGCGAGAGATTCTCGTGCGCGAAGAGACGGCGTCGCTGTTGCCGAGTCTCGTTGGCGGACAGCTCGAGCGCCTGACGGCACAAACGGTCTACGACGCCGCGAAACAGGGCGACGCAGTTGCCAACGAGATCGTCCGCGATACCGCTCGATACCTCGGCGCCGGTGTTGCAAATTTGCTCAACACCTTCAACGCCGACGTCGTCGTGATCGCGGGTGGCGTGACGCAAGCGGGTGACACGCTGTTCGTGCCGCTCCAAGCCGAAGTGCGACGACGCGCGTTCAAGCCCGCGGTGGAAGCCGCGCGCATCGTCCCCGGCTCGCTGCCGGGCACTGCCGGAGTGGTAGGCGCCGTCGCGACGTTCCGCATGGAGAAGGGCCTGGGCCTCGACGCCTAGCCTCGGCGTCTATCTCCATGACTTCAACGAAGCGCCGACTCGGCGTCATTGGTACGTTCGTCTGGGACGTGATCTACGGCCGAGATGTCCGTTCCGTCCCGATCGAGGAATGGGGAGGCATCAGCTACGCACTCGCGGGCCTGGACGCCGCGCTCCCCGATGACTGGGAGATCGTTCCGCTCATCAAGGTCGGAAGCGATCTCGGCGCACGCGCGCAAGCATTCTTCCGATCGTTGCGACATGCCGCGCCCGATGCCGCGCTGGTCGAGGTTGCAGCACCCAATCAGCGCGTCGAGCTGCGCTATCATACCGAAGATCGGCGCAGCGAATTCCTGAGCGGCGGCGTACCTGGTTGGTCCTGGGCTGGCCTCAAACCATTGCTCGACCTCGCCCGTGTCGACGCCCTCTACGTGAATTTCCTGAGCGGGTGGGAGTTGGATCTGGAGACGATGCTCCTGTTGCGTCAGTATTTTCGCGGAGCGATCTACTGCGATCTGCACATGAAAGTCATGGCGGTTCAGCCAAACGGACTCCGAACGCCGGAGCCCTTGCCTAACGTGGCCGACTGGTGCAGGTGCTTCGATTTTCTGCAGGTGAATGAAGACGAGATGGCGATGATGGCGCCGGACCCGATGGCCTTGTCGGCCACCGCACTCGCGGCTGGCGTGTCGTGTCTCGTCGTGACGCTCGCGAAGCGCGGCGCGGTCTATTTCGCGGCCCCTGGTTTCGAGTCGCTCAGCAATTTGCCGCGACGGGCCGGATTGTCGACTTCGCCGCGCGGAGGGACCGGCGCGCTCGGCGCGGTTCGTACCGCGCTCGTACCCGCAGAGTCAACGCGCCACGGTGATCCGACCGGCTGTGGCGATGTGTGGGGAGCAACGTATTTTTCCCGACTGATTGCCGGCGACAGATTAGGCGATGCGATAGTCGCCGCTCATCGCGCGGCAGCACGTAACGTCGAGCATCGGGGAGCAACCGGGCTCGCGAACTTTCTTCGCGGAGAACTGAGCCTCAGGTGACGAACGTCGTCAACGTACCACCCTCGCTGGACGACCATTCCTTCGACGAAGTCCTGCGTCAGTTGACGACAGTATCGAGCGACACCAAAGTGCTCCTCGATGCGCGTCATGTTCGCTGGGCGTCCCCCTTCGGTCTCACAGCGTTGCTGACGCTCGCGCAGACACGAGCGGAAATGCCCGCGCTCGCGGTGCCGGAGCTCGAGGAGACGGCATCCTACTGGGCGCGCGCCGGATTTTTCCGACATGCGGAAGAGCTCTACGAGCTGCACGGGACCTATCCGAAGCGCGTAGTGAATGCCGACAGCAATGTGCTGCTCGAGATCACGAGTGTTTCGAAGAGCGAAGATGTGCACGACGTCGTCGGCCGCATACAACAAAAAGCTCAATTGATGCTTCGTGAGCTCAATCTCGATGCGAAGGCGACGGTGGGCTTCGCGATGACGCTCTCGGAGATCTGCCAGAACATCGTCGAGCACGCGGGTCGCGGCGGCTGGGTGATGGTGCAGACGTATAGATGGACGAAGCGCCTCGGCCGTCGTGTCGTCGTCATCGCTGTCGCCGACGCGGGCGTTGGCTTTCGCCAATCGCTCGAGAGCGCGCCGGGCAAAGCGCGCAGCGATCGATGGGACGACGCCGCGGCGCTCGAGGACGCGGTGATTCGCGGTGTGAGCCGCTTTCGTGACCCCGGTCGCGGACAAGGACTCGCGGGTGTGCGACGCTACCTCGGCCGTTGGGACGGTAAATTATCCGTTCGCAGCGGAACGGCACGCATCGCCATCGTGCCCAACTGGGACGATGACGTACCGCTGGCCGAGCACTTGCCTCCCTTCCCCGGCGCTCAGGTTCAGGTGACGATTCCGGAACGCGCACCAACGCAACCCTCGCCGCACACCACTGAGCGAACGAAGCGATGATGAATCACATCGATCTCAGCTCGGTGCTGCGCCAAACCGTTGCGTGTGATCTGTACTCGAATCTCGTCACGCGTCCCACCGGGGCCGCCGTACGCAATCAGATCGAGCGATTGCTCGACGATGCACACGACCGCACGCTGACCGTGATCGACTTCTCACAGGTCTCGATGATCGACTTCTCGTGCGCCGACGAAGTCATCGCCAAGCTCCTGTTGCGCTACGAAGCCGAGAATCCTCCAGCCGAGGCGTATTTTCTTTTTCGCGGCGTGACGGAAGAGCATTGGGAGGCGATCGAGGCGGTGCTGGAGCGCCGCGGGCTGGCACTGGTGCTCGAGCAGCCAGACGGGATTCACGTCGTCGGCACGTTGAGCGAAGCGGAGCGTCGTCTGTGGGAGCTGGTGCAACGGCTCGGGCGAGCACCATTGGAGGAGGTCGCCGAGGCACTCGAGAGCACGGAGCAAGACGTCGCGACGTCGCTCGATGGACTGCGGCGTCGCCGTCTCGTTATGCGTGTCGGTGAGGAGTACGCCGTCGTGGGAGCGCACCGTGTCTGACGACACCCTTAATCGCCCGCTCCGCGTCTCGCGACTGCTGGCGACGACCGCGCGGGATGCGGAGCGCGGTCCGATGGTGTTCATACATCCAGAGAACGCTCGTGAGCGTTTGCTCATCGATGGCGAGCTGGCGTGGGTCTACGGGCCGCGTCGCCACGAATTGGCGACCGTTCGTGTCGACGAGGCCGTCCCCTTCGGGGACGTCATCCTGCGGGACATCGTTGGCGCGTCACCTTCCGAGATCGTACGCGTCATCAAACCAGACCTCGACAGCCGGGGGCGTCGCGGCGCCCTTGCGTAGCGAAGGGTCCAGGGGCTTGGGGATAGGGGCTAGGCCCTCAGCCCCCACCCCTAGTCCCTAGCCCCTAGTCCCTACCATCATGCCCAGCCGCCGACATCGCACGCTCGACCTCGCGACGCTCGCGCTGCACGCGGGCGACGACCAACACGACGCCGACACGCCGGTCGTCTCGCCTCTTTATCAATCGGTAAACTTCAATCAGGAAGTCGGAACCTCCGAAGGGCTGCGCTATCCTCGCTACGGGAATTCGCCGAACGCCGAAATCGTGCAGCGGCGGCTCGCGGCACTCGAGGGCTCGGAGGCTGCGGTCCTGCTTGCTAGCGGACAGGGTGCGACCGCGTGTGCGCTGCTCGCACTGCTGCGTCCCGGCGACCATCTGCTCGCGAGTGCGTGGATCTATGGCGGCACTCAGCGCTTGTTCTCCCAGGAGTTCGCGACACTCGGCATCAATGTGTCGCTGCTCGATCCGACCGAGACGCGTGTTTGGCGGCGAAAGATGCGCAAAGAAACGCGCGCGATCTTCCTCGAGTCGCCGGTGAATCCGACGTGTCGCGTACTGGACCTTCGTCCCGTGAGTCACTTCACGCAGGAGGAAGGGATCGCGCTCGTGGTCGACTCGACGTTCGCCAGTCCGGTGAACCTGCGACCGCTGGAGCACGGAGCCGACGTCGTCATTCATTCGGCGACGAAGTATCTCAACGGACACCACGATGTGTTAGGCGGCATCGTCTGTGGGACGGAAGCCTACATCGAGGAAGTCCGACAGAAGATGACGCTCTGGGGACAGGCGCCGGATCCGTTCGCGAGCTGGCTGCTCGAGCGGGGCCTGAAGACGCTGGACGTCCGCGTGCGCCGACAGAACGAGAACGCGATGCAGATCGCGAAGTGGTGCAGCGAGCGCAAGGAAATCAAACGCGTGCATTACCCTGGGCTGCCCTCGCACCCAGATCACGACGTCGCGCGCACACTTCTTGATGGGTTCGGCGGTATGATGGCACTCGAGCTCTCTGGTGGGGCGCGCGCTGCCGAGCGGTTCGTGCGGAAATTGAAGCTGTTCCGCCACGCGCCGAGTCTCGGCGGAGTGGACTCTCTCGTGTCGGAACCGCGCTTCACGTCGCATGAGCACGTAGACGCGGAACAGCGCGCGCGGGCTGGCGTCCCCGACGGATTCCTCCGTCTCAGCATCGGTATCGAGTCGGCCGTTGACCTCATCGCCGATATCGAGCAGGCGCTGCGCTGAGTACCGCATGACGGAATTAGCAAGACCCACACTTGGAGATCGCCGGCGCACTGAGCGCCGCACCAACCAGAATCTCGCCGAGCTGACGCTGCCGGAACTCCGGCGCATGCTCGTGACGACGACGCTGTTCGTCATCGTCCTCGTGCTCTTCCTGTGGATGGTTCGCACTGTCATCATCGCGACCATCCTCGGTGTCGTTGTCGCGGTGTACCTGCGCCCAGTGTATCTGAGAATACTCAGGGCCATACCGAGCAAGTCGCTGTCGGCGACCGTTACGTTGTTGATCCTGATCGTTCCCGTAATCGCGCTCCTGGTCTACAGCTACACCGAGATCGCGGACGTCGCGACGTACGTGGATGCGCATCGAACCGAGATCGCGGGGCGGATCGACGTCGCCTTGCATCGGCTCCCGTTCATGCAGAACGCGAACACGGGCGAGTCGGTCGAACGATGGGTCGTGGTCGCGTCGAACTATGGCACGAGCATACCTAACGCGATTCGCGCCGCGCTCGGCACGTTCGCAATCGCCGCGACGATCTTCGTGTTCACGGCGTTCTACTTCATGATCGACGCCGAGCGCATCGCCAGCTATCTGCGAAGCAAGATCGCCCCGCGTTATCAGGATCTGATGACGTCGCTCGAGGAGAACGTGCGCGGCGTGCTGTACGGCGCGATCTACTCGACGTTCCTCACGCAGGGGATCAAGTCCGTCATCATTCTGCTGATGAACCTCGCCTTTCACGTTCCGTTGGCCGGCGTGCTGGCCATTTTGTCTTTTATCATTGGGTTCTTCCCGATTGTAGGCTCTTGGAGTGTGTATCTCCCGGTTGCGTGTTGGCTGGCGATTTTCCGCGATGCACCGGGTCAGGCGGTCATCATGCTGGTGATCGGATTCTTCGTCAACACGATCTACATTTCGACCTTCCTGCGTCCCAAGATCGCCGCCGAGCGATCGAAGGTGCTCAATTTCTACTGGATGCTGGTTGGTCTGGTGACGGGCGTCTACACCTTCGGGCTGGTCGGAATTCTGCTGGGCCCAATCGTCATTGGCCTGCTGAAGGCCATACTCGATACGATCACGACGAGCGCGAACTGGCGACTTGTGGACGCGGATGGTGACGGTCTCACCGACGATGCGTCTGACAGTATGCCATGATTCGTTTCACCAAAGTCACGAAGGAGTATCCGCGACTCGGCCCGGCGCTGAACAACGCAACGTTCAGCGTCGCCAAGGGCGAGTTCGTGTTCCTCACTGGCCCCAGTGGCGCAGGAAAGAGCACGATTCTCAAGCTCATCTACATGGAGGAGCGGCCGACGATTGGTGAAGTGCGGGTCAGTGGGTTGAGCTCGGTCACCAT
>JANWKK010000224.1 GCA_025451425.1 Gemmatimonadaceae bacterium | reverse complement strand
CTCGAGCTCGTGAACGATGTGCTCGACCTCTCCAAGATCGAAGCGGGCAAGATCGACCTGCGGCTACAGCCCGTGAGCTTTCCGTCGCTCATCGAGGATCTGTTCGTCACCGTACGTCCGCTCGCCGATCAGTACGGATCGACCCTCCGCATCGAGCACACCGGCGAATCGATTCGCGTCGTGTCCGATCCACGACGTGTCCGTCAGATTCTGCTCAACTTGCTCTCGAATGCGATCAAGTTCGGCCGTGGAAAGCCGATTCGCGTCACACTGACGCGCCGCGACGACAATGGGATTACCGTCGAGGTGATCGACGAGGGCGAAGGGATCGCGCCCGATGATCAGGAGCGCATTTTCCAGGAATTCGTACAGCTCGGCAAAACGCAACTGACGGAGGGGACCGGACTCGGGTTGCCGATCTCTCGACGACTCGCCGAGCTCTTGCGCGGCTCGCTAACGCTCCATTCAGAGGTCGGACACGGCAGTACGTTCCGCTTATCGCTCCCACCAACTGCCGAGCGCGCCCCGAACGTGCGCATTACCGATCAGGACACGACGCCCGCGCCAAGCGATGAGCGCGCCGCGCGCGCAGTGGCTCGAGATGATACAGAGGGAATGAAAGAGCCGGGGCCGCATACACCGAGCCGAATGGCGAGTTAGTCCGGTCGCACGTGGTGACGCGCGTCACGCCGCAAAGAGTGTCCGCGCCTCTGAACAAACACAGTTAGCGTCGGTATATTCACGCACTATGCGCGTGCTGTGTGTGGGGCGACATCCGTATCTGAGTGACCATCTTTGCCGCTTCTTCGACGCCCTCGGACTGGGCACCCGCGCGGTTGTCGGACTCGAGGACGCCATTGATGCGGCCGCTGAGTATCAGCCGGATGCTGTCGTTTGCGACTACGACCTGCTGGCGACGATTCCGCTCGATGGTTGGGAGCGCGATCCATTGCTCTCACGCCTTCCGGTGATCGCGGTGAGCTTGACACGGCGGCCTGCGGAAGTGCATTTGCTCGACGTGAATGGAATCGCGGGCTTTCTTTATCTGCCGACGCTCGAACGCGAGCAGGCGTTGCAGATGTTGGGCGCGGCGGCCTCGTGGCGTTGCGCTGCGGTGAGGGCGCCCGCATCGCTGCCTTGGCCGGCGCTCCGCGACACACGAATTCTCTCGTGACTCATTAGGATGTAGACGTGAACCACGACGATCGGGACGCTACGGAAGCGTCCCGCCTGTCGGCTGCGCGGGTGCGGCCGACCAATGACGGCCGTCAGTCCGCGGAACCAGGAGATCGCTCCCGGGCGCGTGAGACGGACACGACGTCGAAGGCACTATTGCCGCTCGCGGACGCGATTCCCCAGCAGCGGGACTCGCGCATCGAGGTCGGCGCTCTGCTCGACGCCTTGGGCAGCGCGATCGCCGTGGTCGGCTCTGATTGGCGTATCCAGACGTTGAATCGGCAGTGGGAGCGCATCTTCGGTCGCTCCGCCGCCGAATGTACGCGGCGAGATTTATTCGCCGCGTTCCCTTTTTTTGGCGAAAAGCACGCTGCGCAGATGCTGCGTGACGCTCGTGCTGATGGGACCACGCGGCATTTCGACCTCGAGCTGCCTTACGCGAAGGGGATCGAGCGCTACGGCGTCCGCGCTGTGGGCAGCGCCGACGAGCGCTTGGTCATCGAGGTGACCGAGTCGGCGCTCGTCGGCGCCAACGGCGAGGCAACCGCCGATCGCAACGCCGAGAACGCCGAGCTCCGCCGTCTCGCTCGACAGATGGCGGCCATCGCCGATACGACGGAACTACTCGATCTTCTCTGTTCCGCGGCCGCCGAGCAGTGCGACGCGACTGGTGCGGCTGTGCTCCGCGGTGCGGGGAGTGACGGCGAAGTGGTATCCGCCGCCGGCGCGATGACGCTCGGACTCGAGCGCCGATTTCCGCTCGACGGCTCCGTCGCGAAGGAGGCGCTCGAGAGTCGCGGCGTCGTGTCGGTCGAGAATTTCACAGCGTCGCAGCGTCCGCTTGCGCGGGTCGTGCCGGAATTGCGCATCGGTCCGATGCTGGCGGCTCCATTGATCGCGCACGATCGCTTGTTAGGCATCCTTACCGTCGTTCGTGGCGAGCGTGCGGCGGCGTTCTCGGCTGTCGAAGCGCAGCGTCTCCGCGTCATTGCCGACCACGCTGCTCTGGCAATGTGGAAAGCCGAATTGCTCGAGCAATCGCGCGCCGCCGATCGCGCCAAGGGTCGCTTCCTCGCGACGATCTCTCATGAGTTGCGGACGCCGCTCACCGCCCTCACCGGCTACGAAGAGCTATTGGCGGACGAAGTCATGGGTCCGCTCACCGAGTCGCAAACCGACGTGCTCGACCGAATGCGATCGGTGACACATCACCTCACGGTGATGATCGAGGAGGTGCTGGCGTTCTCGAGTATCGAGGCGGGGCGCGAAGTCGTTAGGCCGACGGAGTTCCTCGCCGAGGATCTCGTGCGTGCGGCAGGGGCGATCGTCGAGCCGCTCGCGAAACAGAAGCATCTGCGCCTGGTGTGCGACTTGCCCGGCGACCCGATCCGCCTCACGAGCGATATCGACAAGGTGCGGCAGATCATCGTCAATCTCGCGGGCAACGCAGTCAAGTTTACCGACGAAGGCGAAGTTCGCATCGTGCTGAGCGAGGTTCACTCGTCAGGCGAGGCTGAGGGCGAGGAGCGTCGCGAGGTGCACTTCGCCGTTGTGGACACAGGGTCCGGCATCGCGCCGGAGGACGCGCGTCGACTCTTCCGGCCATTCTCACAGGTGGACGCCGGCCTGACGCGCCGGCACGGTGGCACCGGGCTCGGTCTCTATATCTCGCAGCGGCTTGCCCACTTGCTTGGCGGACGCATCGACGTCCAGTCCGAGCTCGGTGTTGGATCGACTTTTACGTTGGCGATTCCGGCGGACTAGGGAGTAGAGAGTAGAGGGTAGAGAGCGGAGAGCAGAGAGTACTACCCTCTACTCTCTACTCTCCACTCTCTACTCTCTACCCTCTGCGCTCGACTCTCCGCTGTCTCATTGGCGACTAGATTTCGCGAAAAGCCCGTCTCCTGTCCCATGAGCAATTTACCAGTCACAAGCGCATTCAACGACGCGTACATCGCCGAGATGTACGACGCTTATCGCCGCGATCCAACCTTAGTCGAGGAATCGTGGCGTCAATTCTTTCGATTTGCCGAGTCACTCGCTGGCACCGCCGGGCCGAGCATCATCGACGAGTCGCTCCTTCGCAAAGTGGCCGGCGCCGCTGCATTGATCGGCGCCATTCAGCGCTACGGTCACCTCGCCGTTCAGCTCGATCCGCTAGGCTCACCGCCACTCGGCGCCGCTGAGCTCAAGCCCGAGTTTCACGGAATAACTGAGTCCGATCTCGCCGAGATTCCGGCGACGGCGCTCGCCGACGCCCATACGAGCACCCAGCTGACGGGCACTGCCGCCGACGTCGTGCAGCATCTGCGCGACCTGTACTGCGGCACGATCGGATTCGAGTTCGACCATCTCGAGGAGGAAGCGGAGCGCGATTGGTTCCGACGCGCGATCGAAGAGCGGCAGGTGACGGCGCCGCTGACGCAGGATGAGAAGCGTCGTGTGTTACAGCGTCTCACTGAAATCGATGGCTTCGAGCGCTTCCTCGGCCTGGCATTCGTGAACGTAAAAAGATTCTCGATAGAAGGCGTCGACGCGCTCGTGCCGATGATCGACGAGGCGATCGATCGCGGGGCGCATGCGGGAGCACGTTCGGTCGTCGTTGGCATGGCGCACCGCGGCCGGCTCAATGTACTGACGCACATTCTCAACAAGCCGGTACAGTCGCTTTTCGAGGAGTTCCTCGGCCATCACGGCGATACGAACTCCGCGAGCGGCAGCGGCGACGGGAAGTACCACCTCGGCTATCGCAGCGAGCGCCACATCGAGGATGTGGGGACGGTCGAGCTGGAGCTCGCGCCGAATCCCAGTCACCTCGAGTTCGTGAATCCAGTGCTTCAGGGATCGGCCCGCGCCAAACAGCGCGTCGAAGGCGGCGCGCCCGGCGAGCGCGATGAATCCAGGGTGCTGCCGATTCTCGTTCACGGGGACGCGGCGTTCCCGGGTGAGGGCGTCGTTGCCGAAACGCTCAACCTGGCGATGCTCGAGGGGTATCGCGTCGGGGGGACGCTGCACGTCATCGCCAACAATCAGGTGGGCTTCACGACGGATCCTCCGCAAAGCCGCTCGACGTACTATGCGAGCGACCTCGCGAAGGGATTCGAGATTCCCGTCGTTCACGTCAATGCAGACGACGCGGAGGCGTGCATTCAGGCTGTTCGTCTCGCCATCGCGTATCGCCAACGTTTTCATAAGGATTTCCTCATCGACGTCGTCGGCTATCGGCGGCACGGTCATAACGAGGCGGATCAGCCGGCATTCACGCAGCCGAAGCTCTATGAGCTGATCAAATCGCATCCGTCGCCTCGCGAGGTGTGGGGCGCACGGCTCGTCCGCGAACGCGTTCTCACGGAAGAAGACGTGCAGGAGATGGATCGCGAAGTCGCCGATCAGCTCGAGCACATCTTCTCGGAGACGAAGAACGCTGACACGGATGAATATCCAGTGGTTCGCCCTCCGGAGCCGAAGGCCATCGAAGCAAGGGAAACGGCAGTGCGAGCGGAACAACTCGTCGCGCTGAATGAGCAGCTGCTAATCTGGCCGTCGACGTTCAAGTTGCATCCGACGCTCCAGCGCACGCTGCCGCGCCGTCGCGACGCCATTCACAACGGCGGCATCGATTGGGGCCACGGCGAAGCGCTGGCCTTTGCGTCACTTCTCGCCGACGGCTTCAACGTCCGGCTCACCGGCCAGGACACCGAGCGCGGAACGTTCTCGCATCGTCAGGCAGTGCTCCATGACGCAAATACCGGTGAGCGCTACACACCGCTCACCAAGCTGCCGCAGGCCCGCGGAACGTTCGAGATCTACAATAGCCCGCTCTCGGAGACCGCGGTGATGGCCTTCGAGTACGGCTTCAGCACGGCGGCGCCTGACGACCTGGTACTCTGGGAAGCGCAATTCGGCGATTTTGCGAATGTCGCGCAGCCGATCGTCGACCAGTTCCTCGCCGCGGATCGCGCGAAGTGGGGCCAGGATTCCGGCCTCGTGCTGCTGCTGCCCCACGGATACGAGGGACAGGGTCCTGAGCATTCGAGCGCGCGACTCGAGCGCTACCTGCAACTGTGCGCCGAGAACAATCTCATCGTTGCCTACCCGTCGAGCCCGGCGCAGTACTTCCATATATTGCGTCGCCAAGCGCTCCGGCCCACCAAGCGTCCACTCATCCTGATGCAGCCGAAGTCCTTGCTGCGGCTGCCGGCGGCAGCGTCGAAGCTCGAGGAGCTATCAACGGGAAGCTTTCGGCCGATGATCGACGATCCGACCGCCGACCGTCGCCGTGACGAAGTCCGGCGCCTGGTGCTCTGCACGGGCAAGATCTACTACGACCTCATCGAGAAGGAACGACCGTTGGGAATAGCAATCGTTCGCATCGAGGAGCTCTATCCATGGCCGCAAGGCGTGGCTCGAATCGTCGATCAATATCCCAACGTCGAAGAGGTCGTCTGGGTGCAGGAGGAGCCGAAGAACATGGGCGCGTGGACCTATGTTTCGCCTCGGCTGCGCGCGGACATCGGCACCGTTCTGCCATTGCGGTACATCGGACGTCCGGAGCGGGCGGCGCCGGCAGAGGGCTACATCAACTTGCACCAGCAAGAACAGGCACGGATCGTCGCCGAGGTGCTCACGGTGCCGGCGCCATCAGGCCGGCGAAAAGCAGGCGCCGTGAGGTGACTGGTGGTGCTGGGTGGGTGGTGGGTGGTGGTTGGTGGTTGGTGATTCGGATGGGCCGGCGAGCGAAGCTCGCCGGCTTCCTTTTTCACCAATGACCAACGACCAACAACCAACCACCAGCCACAAGCTTGACACTTCCCAAGCCTGCGACGGCTGTGATCCCTGGCGCGCGCTCATACTTTTCGACGCATGATTCGACGCAGGCTCATCGCGGCGCTGGCCGCCGCTGTCGTCTGTTCCTCTCGCGCCGCCGCTCAGCAAGGGAGCGTCGCCGAACTCGGTGAGCTCATTCGCGGGCTCGGCGTGAACGCACGCGTGCTCGTCATCGCCGCTCATCCCGACGACGAGGATACACAGCTCATCACCTGGCTCGCGCGAGGCCGCCAGATCGAGACGGCGTATCTGTCGCTCACTCGTGGCGACGGTGGACAGAATCTCATCGGCAACGAGCTCGGTGAGGCCCTCGGTGCAATTCGTACCGAGGAGCTCCTCGCGGCTCGTCGGATCGACGGCGCCCACCAGTACTTCACGCGCGCGTACGATTTCGGCTTCTCGAAGAGCGCCGAGGAGACGTACAAGCATTGGCCGAAGGATTCGATCCTCCGCGACGTCGTAAGCGTCGTGCGCGATTTCCGGCCGCACGTAATCGTCGCGGTGTTCATCGGCACTCCGCGCGACGGCCATGGTCATCACCAGGTGTCAGG
>JANWKK010000223.1 GCA_025451425.1 Gemmatimonadaceae bacterium | reverse complement strand
GCCCGTTCCGGCCGTTTCGGTGTTCAAGGCCGTTCAAGGTCGCCGCCGAGAGTTACCAGCGACGGTCTGAGATCCACGGCGGGGATCCGTAGCTGTCAACGTTCTGTCCGGGCCGCGTGTCCAATGAGGATCTGGAGACGGACGAGCATGATGTCTGCAGGCTGGGCTCGGTGGTTCATTAGCCAACTCTAATGTTCGGCTGGTTGCGCCGACTGGGTTCGGACGATAGGCTGGAAACACGACTCGCGCCGCCAAGATCTGGCGAGACGAAGCACTTTCCCCAGCGCATCCTTCTCATGGAACAGCTTCGCAAACGCTGGCTGCTGCTGCTCATACTCAGCCTGTTTGTCGCCGGACCGATCGCGTGGTACAAATGGTCAGGTCCCTCCGCTGCAGCCGACGACAGCACGGTGATGGCGCCCGTGAAGCAAGGCTCCTTTCAGGTGTCGGTGACGACGACCGGCGAGTTGCGGGCTCGCAAGTTCGTACAGGTGACAGGGCCCGGTAATGCACAGGCGGTCAACGTCTACCAAACCAAGATCGCGTCGATCATCCCGGAGGGGCAGCTCGTAAAGGAAGGCGACGTGATCGCCGAGCTAGACAAAGGCCCCGTTGCGGCGAAGCTCGCGGATGTCACGCTCAATCTTCAGAAGGCCGACGCCCAGTACACCAGCGCGCAACTCGACTCGGCGCTCAATCTCTCCACGGCGCGCGAAGACATACGCACGGCGGAGTACACGCTCGAGGAAAAGAAGCTCGCCAAGGAGCAAGCGCAGTACGAGGCGCCAACCATCAAGCGCCAGGCGGAGATCGATTACGAGAAGGCGCAACGCGCCTTCGATCAATCGAAGGTCAATTATCAGACGAAGCTGAAGCAGGCGATCGCGAAGATGGCGGAGGTCGGCGCCGATCGCGATCGTCAGTCGAACCAACTCAAGATCATTCAGGACGTGATGTCGAGCTTCACCATCAAGGCGCCGTCACCCGGCATGGTGATCTACGTCCGCGAGTGGAATGGCAAGAAGAAGGGTGTCGGCTCGCAGTGGAGCCCATGGGATCCGACCGTGGCGACGCTTCCCGATCTCACGCAGATGGAATCCGACACCTACGTGAACGAAGTCGACGTTCGCAAGATTGCCGTCGGTCAGAAGGTTCTCATCTCGCTCGACGCCGATCCCACAAAGAAGCTGCACGGCACGGTGACCTCGGTCGCGAACGTTGGCGAACAGCGCCCGAATCAGGATTCGAAAGTCTTCGAGGTGATGATTACCATCGCGACCTCGGACACGACGCTCCGTCCCGGAATGACGACGTCGAACGCGATCGAGACGGCGTCGGTCGACCGCGTCCTCTCGGTACCGCTCGAAGCAGTAACGAGCGAAGGCGGTCTCTCGTTCGTCTACAAGCGTGACGGGAGCCACGTCATCAAGCAGCAGATCGATCCGGGCGTCATGAACGACAACGATATTGTCGTCCGTCGCGGCCTCGAAAAGGGCGACAAGGTGTTCCTCGCGCCGCCACCGGATCGCGCGAGTCTCAAAGTCGCGCTCATTCCGGGACTCAAGCCGGTCCCACCGGCGACGGGCGGCTCCGACACGGCGAAGAGCGTGCAACTCTCGGCGCCCGCTCCACGCGCGAATGCCAAGCCGCGTTGATCGGGCGCGCGAGATGGCGACGCAGGTCGCGTTCAGTGCCCGCACCGCCGCCGAGGCAGTCGGGCACAATAAGCTCCGCGCGGGGCTCACATCGCTAGGCATTCTCTTTGGCGTCGCGTCGGTCATCGCGATGCTCGCCATCGGCAACGGAGCCGAACAGGAGATCCTCGAGCAGATGCGTCTCCTCGGTGCCAATAATATTGTCATTACCCCGCTGGTCGAACAAAAAGAAGGGAAGGTCGACAAGGATGACAAGAAAGAGTCGAAGCGCTTCACGCCAGGCCTCACGTATCTCGACGCCCAGAGCATCTCCGAGGTGATCCCCGACGTGAGCGCGACGAGCAGCGAAGTTGTGATGAACACCGTCCTCACGCGCGAAGGGCTGCACCGCTCGGGCAAAGTCGTCGGCGTCGACTCCTCGTACTTCCGCTTGATGAATCTTCACCTGGCGCAGGGGACGCTGTTTTCTCCGCCGCACTATGGCGCGGCGTCGGCGGTGGCGATCATCGGCCAGGGGGTGAAGTCGCGCTTCTTCACGACAGAGGAGCCGATTGGCCGCACGATCAAAGTCGGCAATCAGTGGTTGACCGTCGTCGGTGTCCTCGAGGACCGCAAGGTCGCCGCCGACGTCTCGCAGCGGTTAGGCATTCGCGACGCCAATATGGACGTCTACGTTCCGCTGCCGACGATGCTGCTCCGCTTTCGGAATCGCGCCGAGGTGACGCAGGAAGAGATGGAGCTCGCGGCGCGCGAGTTCAGTCAGCCCGACTCCTCCGAGACGGACGCTCAGCGTGCCGAGAAGCGCAACTACAACCAGCTCGACAAGGTCGTGGTGCAGGTGGATCGCGCGGCGGTCGTGCCGTCGGTGGCGGACGTTGTTCAGCGTCTGCTCAAGCGGCGCCACAACGAGGTCATCGACTTCGAGATCACCGTCCCCGAGCTACTGCTCAAGCAGGAGCAACGGACAAAAACGATCTTCAACATCGTGCTCGGCGCTATCGCGTCGATCTCGCTCGTCGTCGGCGGGATCGGTATCATGAACATCATGCTGGCGTCGATTCTCGAGCGCATCAAGGAGATCGGCGTGCGTCGAGCCGTGGGCGCGACGCAGCGTGACGTGCTCGCGCAGTTCCTCAGCGAAGCGGTGATGATCAGTCTCGCCGGCGGTCTCGCCGGCATCGTCACCGGCGCGATCCTCAGCTCGATCATCGAGCACGCGGCGAAGATTCACACCATCGTGTCGCCGCTGTCCGTCGTCGTCGCATTTGGCGTGTCCGTCGCCGTCGGCCTCTTGTTCGGCATCGTTCCCGCCTGGCGCGCTGCGCGCCAGGATCCCGTCGTGTGCCTTCGCTACGAGTAGCGCGGGCAGTCGGTTCCCAAGCCTAACGACTTATGCGGTCACTCTCTCGCCGCGCGTGCGCCGCCGTGCTGCTCGTTCTGTTCGGGCTGCCGCTGACGCGCATCGCCGCTCAGCAGCCGGTCACGGCGCCCTGTCCGCCTGGAAGGATCGTTGCATCTGCGTGTCCGGTTGGCGCGCTGAGCCTCGCCGACGCCGTCGCCATCGCGCAGCGTCAAGGGCTGTCGGCCGAGGCGTCGCGCCAATTGCTCGTCGAATCGAGAGCGCGGGACGCTGCCTTCGTCGCGCGGCTGCTGCCACAGGTGTCGCTGGACGCAATGCCGGCGAATTACAACCGCGGCTTCATCCCAGTCGTGCTGCCGACAGGGGAGACGCAATTCGCGTCGCAGAGCCAGAACGAGTCGACAGCGGGGCTCACGGTCTCGCAAGCACTCCCGTGGATGGGTTCCACCCTCACGGTGGGATCGTACCTTGATCGACTGGACCTCACGGGGAGCGTCACCAGTCGGACATATCGAACGACTCCGTTTCTCGTGACGCTGCGTCAGGATTTACTCAAGCCGCGCGAGCTGCTCTGGGACGCTCGATCGCAGAGTCTCCGCGCCAATCTCGCCGAGCGACAGTACCTCGAGGCACGCGAAGACTTGGCGATCAATACCGCCGCGGGTTTCTTCGACTATTACGCCGCGACGGTCGCGTTGCAAAATGCGACAACCAACGTGGCGGTGAACGATACGCTCTACACGCTGAACAAGGGACGCTTCGAGGTCGGCAAGATTGGAGAAAACGATCTGTTGCAGAGCGAGCTGCAGCTGCTGCGGGCGCGCGCTTCGCTGGACGGAGCGAAGCTGGAGCGCGACCGGAGCGAATCGGCGCTTCGGCGGCTCATCAACGTGCACTCAACGGACACACTCGTCGTCGTTCCTCCGGAGAACGTGCCGACGATCGAGGTTGACCCAGACGCTGCCGTGGCCGAAGCGCTCCGCAACGGCAGCGTGGCCGAACAGGCGGCACTCGATTCCGTGGTCGCACGCCGCGGCATCACGGAGGCGCGCCTCACCAACGGATTCGGCGCGTCGATCACCGCAAGCTATGGCATGAACCAGACGAACTCGTTGTTTGGCCTTGCCTACGCATCGCCCCTTCCGCAACAGGGCTTTCAACTGCACGTGACCATGCCGCTGTTCCAATGGGGCGGCGGCCGAGCGGACGTCCAGGCGGCCAAGGCTGAAGAAGCTCGTACGGCGAGCACCACACGCGCTCGGCGAGAGCAGGCGGCCGAGGACGCTCGTTATGCAGCGCTCCAGCTCACACAGTCGCAGCGTCTGCTCCTCATCGCGGCGAAGGCGGACACGGTCGCGCAGAAGCGGTTCGATGTCGCCAAGAATCGTTACGTGATCGGGAAGATCGGAGTGGGTGATCTCTACATCGCACAGAATGAGAAGGATCAGGCGCTGGACGCGTACGTGCAGGCGCTACGGGGCTACTGGGGGAATTACTATCGGTTGCGTAGGGTCACGCTCTACGATTTCGAGCAAAAGGCGGAACTGCGCTAACGGCGCGTCGAGAGAGGCGCGTCGAGAAGGACGCGCCCTTAGCGCCGTGCCCTTAGCGCCGTGCCTGCCAGTGCCAGTCCTTGATCTCCGGAAGATCGTCCCCGTGCTCTCGCACATAGTGGTGATGCTCCACCAGCTTGTCGCGGAGCATCTGCTTGAAGTGCGAACCGATGCGCGCGAGGCGCGGCACACGGTCGATTACGCTGCCGGCGATGTGGAAGCGATCCAGCTCGTTGAGCACCGTCATGTCGAACGGCGTCGTCGTCGTGCCTTCTTCCAGGTAGCCGTGCACGTGGAAATTGGCGTGATTGCGTCGGCGATACGTTAGGCGATGGATGAGGGTCGGATATCCGTGATAGGCGAAGATCACCGGACGATCGGTCGTGAACATCGAGTCGAACTCCGCCTCGGGCAAACCGTGCGGATGCTGCGACGAGGATTGGAGCGTCATTAGGTCTACGACATTGATGACGCGCAGCGCGATGTCGGGGAAATGCCGGCGTAGCAGATCGACCGCGGCCAGCGTTTCGAGCGTCGGTACGTCGCCCGCACAGGCGAGCACGGCGTCGGGCTCGACGCCTTGATCGGTGCTCGCCCAATCCCAGATGCCGATGCCGACGGTGCAGTGGCGAATCGCCGCGGTCATGTCGAGCCACTGGAGCGCGGGCTGCTTTCCGGCAACGATCACGTTGATGTAGTTGCGGCTCCTGAGACAGTGATCAGCCACCGAGAGCAGACAGTTTGAGTCCGGCGGGAGATAGACGCGAACGATGTCGGCCTTTTTGTTCACGACGAGGTCGATGAATCCAGGATCCTGATGGCTGAAGCCATTGTGATCCTGTCGCCAGACGTGCGAAGTGAGCAGATAGTTCAGCGACGCGACGGGACGACGCCACGGAATGTCGAGGCACGCCTTGAGCCACTTGGCGTGCTGGTTGAACATCGAGTCGACGATGTGGATGAACGCTTCGTAGCAGGAGAAAAAGCCGTGACGTCCGGTAAGGAGGTAGCCCTCGAGCCAGCCCTGGCACAGGTGCTCACTCAGCACCTCCATGACGCGTCCGTCCGACGAGAGATGCTCATCCGTCGGGAGAATCTTCTCCATGAAGACGGTGTTCGTCGCCTCCCAGACAGCGGTTAGGCGGTTGGAGGCCGTCTCGTCCGGCCCGAAGAGTCGAAAGTTGCGCGCCTCTGCATTGAGCACGAAGATGTCGCGCAGAAACTCGCCTAACGCGCGCGTGCTTTCGGCGATGCGCGCACCGGGAGCGCTGATCGGGAGAGCGTAGTCTCGAAAATCCGGCAGGAGAAGATCACGCAGCAGCAAACCGCCATTCGCGTGTGGATTCGCTCCCATGCGCCGCTGGCCGTGTGGCGCGAGCTCGGCCAGCTCCGGCGCGAGCTTGCCCTCCGCGTCGAACAACTCATCGGGGCGATAGCTGCGCATCCACTCCTCGAGCTGCTCGAGATGGTGCGGTTTGGTTGCGAGCTCGCTCAACGGCACCTGATGCGCGCGCCACGTGCCTTCCATCGGCTTGCCGTCCACTTCCTTCGGACCTGTCCAGCCCTTCGGCGTGCGCAAGACGATCATTGGCCATACCGGCCGCCCGGTGGATTTGCGCGCGCGGGCATCGTGTTGGATGGCCTGGATCTCGTCGATGATCTCGTCGAGCGTCGCCGCCATCACCTGATGCATGACCTCCGGCTCGTGTCCCTCGACGAAGTACGGTGTATACCCATAGCCGGTGATGAGCTGCGAGAGCTCGTCGTCGTCCATCCTGCCGAGGATGGTCGGATTAGCAATTTTATAACCGTTGAGATGCAGGATGGGCAGGACGGCGCCGTCGCGCGCCGGATCGAGAAACTTGTTCGAGTGCCAGCTCGTCGCGAGAGCGCCCGTCTCCGCCTCGCCGTCGCCGATGACGCAGCTGACGAGCAGGTCGGGATGGTCGAAGGCGGCGCCATACGCATGGATGAGCGAGTAGCCGAGCTCGCCACCTTCGTTGATCGACCCCGGTGTCTCGGGTGCGGCGTGACTCGGAATACCGCCGGGAAATGAGAATTGCTTAAACAATCGCCGCATCCCCTCGAGACTCTGCGAGATGCTCGGATAGAACTCGCTATAGGTGCCCTCGAGGTAGGTGTTGGCGACGATACCAGGTCCGCCATGACCGGGCCCTGTTACGTAGATCACATTCAGATCACGCTCGCGAATCAGCCGATTGAGATGCACGTACACGAAATTCAGTCCGGGAGTCGTGCCCCAGTGACCGAGCAGTCGTGGTTTGACGTGCTCCAACGTCAGCGGCTCACGCAAGAGCGGATTGGCCAGCAGATAAATCTGGCCGACGGAGAGATAGTTCGCGGCGCGCCAGTACGCATCGATGCGATGCAGCAGGTCGTCGGTGAGCGGATGCGGAATCGCCCGCTCGCTTTGCGGAGTAACGGTGGCGGTAGTCGACATGTTTGGATTATAGCAAAAAAATGTTCGCACCGTGCGGTGCATCACGGCGAATGCGTACCGCGCGAGGCAAAACCTTTCCTCCTCGTGCAACGCAATGACGCGCGCATCGCGAACCCGTCGATGCGGCTCGTGTCTTGCTTTTCGCTTGTGGGCAGTACGATGAACAGGAGCTCTGTATGAGCGACATCACTCGCAGCGCGGGAGTCGCGGTGGATCCGGTGCAGGAAGCCCACCGACTCTTTCATCGACTGTGGTCCAAGGCATACGACTCGCCGGGATACGACAAGCGAGAATGGCTGCGCTTCGAAGAGTTGCTGCGTCAACTCGGGCTGCGCATATGAGCGCAGAGAGTTGAGGGTAGAGGGTAGAGGGTAGAGGGTAGAGCGCAGAGAGAGCGCACGGGTAAAACGAAATGGCCGACACGCGTATGTCGGCCATTTCGTTTGTTTTGCGCTCAACTCTCAACTCTCAACCCTCAACCCTCAACTCTCAACCCTCAACCCTCCAGCCGCTACGCACTCCGCCGTAGATGGTTCGGGTTGCGTTTGAACGAAGGCCGGTGCGCCGCGAGCCACGCTTTCTGATCGGACGTTAAAACTTGCTGAATGTCCGCGCCGAGCTGTTTGTTCGCCGTCATGAGCCGTTGCCTCGCCGGCGCGGTCTGCGAGAACAGCGCGCGCCGCTGGTCGACGCTCATGGGTTGCCCCGCCACACGCGCCGCGCGGCCTTGCTTGCCGATCGCGGAGAGCGATTGCAGGTCCTGTTGGTGCGCGGAGCGATACGCTGTCATAAGCGTCTTGATCTGCGTCCGCTGCGCGTCCGTCAACTGAAGGTTCGCTGGCAACCGCCGAGCGAACATGAAACCGCCGCCCATCATTCCGAACCCATGGCGGCCAAATCCCCATTGGCCTGGCGCGCCATTCGTGGCGCTGAGGGAATTCTCCGGCGCCGGGACCGTTGGCGCCGTGACTTCATTCGCGCAGGCCGCCACGGAACCGGCGACGAGCAGGAGCAGCATCGTCCTCATGTCGTCTTCCTCCGATTTGCACCGAGTTGAGTGGGTAAGACGAAGGCAGCGATCGAATGTTAGTATCGGCCGGTGGCTCGTTGTTGGTTCTTGGTGAATAATGAATATCACGAACCCCGACCCAACGCTGATGCTCTCTCGGCTGTACGCCCGCGCTGCTGGAATGCCGCTTTTGATCGGCCTTCTCGTAGTCACGTTCGCCATTGCGGCCGACCTCGCGCACGAGGCCTGGAACACCGGACTCGCCCAGCAGCAGACCGCCGAGCGCGCCCTGCGGGACTTCGTGCGCTTTTCAGCGACCAGCACGGCATACCAGATCCAATCTTCTATAGAATTGGGAGTTCGCACGCTCCTCGCGCCGGTGGCAGCTCGCGGCACCCGGGACGCGTCGCCAGCTCCAGGCCCGGAAGCGCTGCAGCAGAGCGCGGCGCGGATTCGAGAGTGTCACTGCGCGCCGGCCTTTCAGCCGGCCTTCTATTTCCGGCTCGACCTCGCCTCGGGCGGCCTCAGGACGGCCGGCGGCGCGACGCCGGCTGAGGGAGAGCGCTTGTGGCTTCGCGATACGATTGGGACGCATGTCCGCGATCTGCGACACCCCGACTGGGACGTGGCGCTACTCTTTGGCGGCACCGATTCGCACCCTCGGATCGTTGCGTACGGAATGCGCGGGAGCGCGACGGCCTACGGCTTCGTCAGCGACGTCGGCGCTTTTGGCGACGCGGTGGTTGCTCCGGTGGCGCGCAGGCGGCTTCGTCCGGATGTCGAGCTTGGCCCACACGCCGCGGCGTACGACTCCTTGACGAGAACCTTCGTCTTGGCGCCGGACGGACACCCTCTATACGACACGAATCCGCGCCGGCCGGAGGTTCGCGTCACGATGGTTCCGCGTGCTGGGCACGAGACCTATATGCCCGGCGCCGACCCAGTCATCCCGACGACGCTCTTCGCCGACACCGTTCGCTTGGGCTCACAATTCGCCGACCTGCGTCTCGATATCGCGCTCGCGACGAGCGATCCAGGTGCGCTCGTCGCCGGCGGCCTTCCGCGCTCGCGCCTCTTTGCTTTGCTCGGACTGCTGGTGCTGATGGCTGGCTTGGTGGGCGCGGTGGTACTGCAGCTTCGACGCGAGCATGAGCTCGCGCGCCTGCGCGCCGATCTCACTGCTGGCGTATCGCACGAGTTGCGGACACCCCTCGCGCAGATCATGCTCTTCGGCGAAACGCTGATGCTCGAGCGAACGCGCTCCGATCGCGAGCGGCGCGCCGCGGCCGAGGTCATCGTGCGCGAGGCGCGCCGGCTCATGCACCTCGTCGAGAACGCGCTCCACTTCACTCGCGCCGATCGACAATTACTGAACTTCGCCCCGGAAGCCATAGACCTTGGCGACGCCACTCGCGAGATCCTCGTGAGCTTCGCGCCACTCGCCTTCATGGCAACGGTGACGCTACGCGAGGTGATCGATGAGTCGGCGCCTGCCCTCATCGATGGCGCGGCCTACCGGCAGATCGTCCTCAACCTGCTGGAGAACGCGATTCGCTACGGGCCAGCGGGACAGACGGTGACCGTTCGCGTGGAGTGCGTGAATGGAGGCGCGCGACTCGTCGTCGAGGATGAGGGACCTGGGATTCCAATTGGTGATCGCGAGCGCGTCTGGGCGCCATTCGTGCGCCTAACGAGTCAAGCGCACGGATCGATGGGAACGGGGATCGGTCTTGCCGTCGTCCGCGATCTCACCAGACGCCACGGCGGCCGCGCGTGGGTCGAACGCGCGTCGGCGCCATCGGCCGGAGCGCGCTTCGTCGTCGAGCTTCCCTCCAGCCCACAGGGCTTGCCGAAAGACCTGGGCCAGCACGCAGCGATCACACCATCGCGAGCCGCGCTCTGACGAGACTCTGACGTTGGGGCTCTTCGCGAGCGCATACGATCGGATCGTGGAGTTCACGAAACTCTAACGTTGCGAGCGACACGAAAGGGCTGTCGGCATGGTCGACGGCGGCGTATCCGTTGTATACAAAACGCCGGGCACCCACGCCCCTATTCCTAGGCCCCAGCCCCTGGATACCGTGTCCCTCCTTACCCGGAAATCCCTCGCTGACCTGCGTGCCGAGTCCGAGCGCAGCCTCCTTCGACGATCGCTCGGCCCACTCAACCTAACGGCGCTCGGCATCGGATCCATCATCGGGACGGGCATCTTCGTGCTCACTGGCACCGCCGCGTCGCAGAATGCCGGACCGTCGCTCGTGCTGTCGATGATTATCTCGGCCGTCGGCTGCGCGTTCGCCGGCCTGTGCTACGCCGAATTCGCGTCGATGGTCCCCGTCGCGGGAAGCGCGTATACGTACGCCTACGCGACGGTCGGTGAGATCTTCGCCTGGATCATCGGCTGGGACCTCATCCTCGAGTACGCGCTCAGTGCGTCGACCGTCGCGGTCGGCTGGTCGGGGTACCTCGTGAGTCTTTTTCGCGATCTCGGGATCGCGATCCCGCCGGAGCTCACGGCGCCACCGGGCGCGGCGCTCACTCTCGCTGACGGCTCGGTCGTGCATGGTGTGTTCAATGCGCCAGCAGCCTTCGTCGTGCTGCTGGTCTCCGCACTCCTCGTGATCGGTATCAGGCAATCGGCAGGAACGAATACGGCCTTGGTGCTGATCAAGTCGCTCGTGCTCGTCTTGTTCGTGGCGCTGGCGTGGTCGTACATCCGGCGCGAGAATCTCACGCCATTCATTCCACCTAACGAGGGTGGCTTTGGCCATTTCGGCTGGAGCGGCGTGCTGCGCGGCGCCGGCGTGATGTTCTTTGCCTACATCGGATTCGATGCCGTATCGACCGCAGCGCAGGAGGCGAAGCATCCGCAGCGCGACATGCCGATCGGCATCCTCGGCTCACTCGCGATCTGCACGGTCATCTACATCGCGGTTGCGATCGTGCTGCTCGGCATCGTGAGCTATCGGAAACTCAACGTCGCGGATCCACTCGCCGTCGGCATCGACGCGACGGGCCTGCGCTGGTTCAGCCCCGTGATCAAAGTGAGCGCACTCTTCGGTCTGTTCAGCACCATGCTCGTACAGCTTCTGGCGCAGACGCGAATCTTCTACTCGATGAGTCGCGACGGACTTCTTCCAGAACTCTTCGGCGTGGTGCATCCGCGATTTCGCACGCCGTATTTGAGCACGATGTTCACCGGTGTGATCATCGCCTTCGCCGCCGGTCTTCTGCCGATCGGTCTGCTGGGGCAGCTGGTGAGCATCGGGACGCTGCTCGCCTTCGTGCTGGTCTGCATCGGCATCGTTATGCTCCGACGCACCGCGCCCGATCTCGAGCGTCCGTTTCGCACGCCGTTCGTACCGACCGTTCCCATCCTCGGCGCCGTGATTTGTCTTGCCCAGATGGTCGCACTGCCTCTCCAGACATGGTACCGCCTCTTGATCTGGCTCGTTACCGGGTTCGTGATCTACTTTGCGTATAGTCGGCGGAGGGCGTACGCCGTTCGGTTCTCGCGCGTCGAGGCCGAGCGCGCCGCGTAAAGGCTCCACATCTATACAGATGTCCAACACGAAGGCGCTGCGTCACCGGGAGACGTACGCGGGATGACGTCCCGGATTCTGATCGTCGAAGACAACCACGATCTGGCCCAAGGTCTCGCGAACAATCTCGAGATCGAAGGTTATGCCGTGGACGTCGTGCATGACGGCGCCGAGGGTCTCGAGCAAG
>JANWKK010000222.1 GCA_025451425.1 Gemmatimonadaceae bacterium | reverse complement strand
GGCTGCCGCTCGAGCGCCTTGGACATCACCGCCTCGAGCTCGTTAGGCCACGCTATGTCCGGACGCACCTCGGCAAGGGTGCGCGGAGGCTGCGTAAGCCGTATCACTACCAATGTTCCGGTCGACACCTCGGGAAAGGGAAGCCTTCCCGCGAGCAAGTTGAAGGCGACGTGCGCGAGAGAATAGAGATCGCTTCGTCCGTCGATGGGCTCGCCTGCGAGCTGTTCGGGACTCATGTACTCGGGCGTGCCCACGACGATGCCGGTCCGGGTTACTCCCTGACCCATTTCGCTCCTCGACTTGGCGATACCGAAATCAACGACCTTCACATTGTCGACGCCGTCGGCGCCGGCCGTGACCATGATGTTGTCCGGCTTGAGATCGCGATGGACAATCCCCATGGTGTGCGCGGCATGGAGTCCTTCCGCTGCCTGACGAATGATCTCACAGACACGCAGCGGCGCCAGTGCGCCATTCGCGTGCAAGATCTGTGTGAGCGTCTGACCCTCGATGTACTGCATCGCCAGGTAAAGCAGCCCGTCCGGCGTCTCACCGAAATCGTAGATCGCGGCGACGTTGGGGTGATCGATCCGGCTCGCGTTCGCAGCCTCGCGATTGAATCGGCCAATAGCGTCCGCGTCGCCGGCCATCGCGGGATGCAGGACTTTGATCGCACACTGCCGGCCCATCTTCACGTGTTCGGCGAGGTAGACGCGCCCCATGCCGCCAGCGCCGAGCAACTTGAGCACATGATAACGCTCCGCGATCACTGACCCGACGAGGTCTGTCCGAGTACCACTCTGCCAGACCAGCGCCGTCCCATCCTTTGGGCAGAACCGTTCACTCTCGGGATAGCTGACGTTGCAAACGGGGCAGATTTTTGGTGCGTTGGCAGCCATGAGATCGGGACGGAAAAGGGGGCGTCTAAAGACGCCCCCATCGCCGGCACAGTCACGGAGCTACGCGTCTACTCGGCCCGCAGCGCCTCTGCTGGGTCGACGCGGGCCGCGCGGCGGGCCGGAATCCAGCTCGCCAAGGCGGCGACGGCCAGCAAGCCCAGCGCCGCGGACGCGATCGTCGGAGCGTCCCACGGCGCTACGCCGAAGAGAAATCCACGAATGAAGCGCGCGACGGCGGCGAACAGAACGAGTCCCGCCGCAACCCCTGCGCTCGTTAGGCCGAGTCCAACGCGCGTCGTGGCCGCGGCGACGGCGCGCGGCGTCGCACCGAGTGCGATGCGGATACCGAACTCGCGCCGCCGCAACGTCACGACGTAGGCCAACATGCCATACAGCCCGATCGCTCCGAGCAATAACGTCACCGTCGCCGCACCGCCGAGGATGAGGATCGTGAATCCCAACTGCGCCGTCGACGTGCGGAGAGCACGTGTCATCAGTTGAACGTCGAAGGTGGGGAGTGACGGGTCGATCTCGCGGACGATCCGCTGCGCGGCTGAAATCACGGGCGTGGGGTCAGCGGTGGTTCGTATAGCGAGTGCCATGGTGCGAACTGTGTGCGACGTTGCCGCTACGGGCTGGAGGAGCTCGGGAAAATAGATCGTGGGCGAGGGCGGCGCGGCGAGCATCGTGTCGCGCACATCTCCGACGACGCCGACGACCGTGGTCAGGGGCTCAGTGGGAAGAGCGCGGAATCGTTTGCCTAACGCGGCGACACCCGTCGAGTCTTTCCAGAAGAAGAGCGCGGCGCGCCTCGAGATGATTGCTTCGCCATCGCGTTGCGTCTCCATGCGATCAAAGACTCTTCCAGCGATGAGCGGGATTCCCATTGTGCGGAAATAGTCGCCGCCGACAGTCGTGAACATCTGCAAGGGCGGCAGTTTGGTTGCGTAGCTCGGATCATCTTCCGGGTAGAGGGGGTTCGGATTGAGCCCGCGAAGGACGAGGGGGAGTCGCGATGTGACGCCGACGCTCTTCACGTTCGGTAAGTGCGCTACTCGGTTGACAAGTGTCGAATAAAATCTGCCGATCTCGGCGTTCTGCTTGTATTGACCGCGCGGGAGAGAAATCCAGAGCGTTGCGACGTTCTCGGGGTCGAAGCCGGGACGAATCGCGTGCAGCGACACGAAGGTGCGAACGAGGAGCCCAGATCCCGAGAGAACGACGAGTGCGATGGCGATCTGCGACGCCACGAGTGCCGCACGAACGCGATGCTGCCGTCGCGTCGCGGTGACACCGCGAGCGCCACCGCGCAGTGCGACGCTCCCGATACGAATGCGAAGCATCGGAATCAGACTACAAAGCACCGCGGTGAGCACGGTTATCAGCGTTGCGACTGAAAGCGTCCTCGCGTCGATCGTGATCTCGCCGAGGCGAGGTATGTCTGCCGGCCCTGCCGCCACGAGCGCGCGGACGAGCACCCATGCAACAATGACTCCGAAGAGGCCAGCGGTGGCTGCGAGCACGGCCGATTCAGAGAAGACGGCTTGCATCACGCGCGCACGGCCGGCGCCCATCGCCTCTCGTACTGCGAGCTCCCGCTGGCGAGAATCGAAACGAACGAGCGTGAGATTGGCGACGTTGACGCATGCGACGAGCAGGAGCAGCGCCGCGGCCGCGGCCATCATCCAGAGCGTTCGCGAAATGCCACCCGTGATATCGTCCTGCAATGGCGTGATGACGGGCTTCGGCTTGACCTGATCCAGCATCTGGCGCGTCGTTAGGCCCGTGACAAATGTCGGGAAGAGCGTGGCAACCCGCGGCAATACGTCCGCAAAATCGCGCTGCGCCTCGGCGGCACTCACGCCGGCTTTAAGGCGCGCCACGGAGTAGTACGCGAATGCATTCGCCGGCGGGTGACTCGGATCGAGACCGAGCGGAATCCAGATCTCGGTCTCCGCCGACGGAAAGCGAAAGCTGGCGGGCATTACGCCGATGATCTCGCGTCGCACACCATTCACTTCGAGCGAGCGTCCGACGATGGCCGGATCGCCGCCGAACTGCGCCCGCCACATTCCCTCGCTGATGAGCATGACTGGTGGAGCGCCAGGCTCGTCTTCGGCGTCGTTGAACACGCGGCCGCGCGTCGCCGAGACGCCCAGCACCCGGAACATCCTCGCTGTGAAGAGGCCGGTGCTCACATGTCGTGGAGCCGTCGGCGCACCGCCATCGGCAACGACATTTACTGCATTCACATCATAGATGCCGATTCCCTCGATCGTTCTGGCTTGTGACTGATAGGTCCAGTACGTGATCGCCGCTTGCTGGCCGTGCGTCATGCCGAGCGGCGGGAAGTCGGTCCAGGCGCCGACGAGGCGGTCGGGACTCGCGAACGGGAGCGGGCGAAGGAGCACGTGATCGACGACGGCAAAGATCGCAACGACGGAGCCGATGCCGACAACGAGTGTGATCATGGCCGTAATCGCGAACGCAGGCGCTCTGCCTAACGATCGAGTGGCATGGCGAAGATCCTGGACGATAGTCTCGACAACGTGCGTGATCCGCTCGCGGCGCCTCCGATGACGATCGACGGCGGCCAGCTCGCGCCGCGACGCGTTCACATCGCCGAACTCGGCGTCGGCGAGACGGCGGGCGTCGCTCTCGCTATGGCCCTCCCCGACGAGCTCGCGAACGCGGCTCTCGATGTGAAATGCGATCTCGTCGTCGATCTCGCTTTCGACTGAGCGATTGGGGAGGCGCACCAATCGGCGGAGTCCGGGAATACGTGGCTCGGAGGGCATCAGCGTGGCTCCGCCTCCCAGGCGGTGGCGTTCAGAACCCTAAACAATCCCTCGGCGTATCGCGTCAGACGCTTCGACTCGGCACGCAGCTCGGCGCGTCCGGACGCCGTGAGCTGGTAGTATTTCGCGCGCCGGTTGTTGTCGGACAGTCCCCAGTCGCTCTCGACCCAGCCGTGGTCCTCGAGCCGGTGCAGGGCGAGATAAAGCGCACGATCCTCCACGGCGAGTGCGTCGTGGGATGTGGCCTTGATCCAGCGTGCGATGCCGTAGCCGTGTCGCGGACCCCAGGTGAGTGTCTTCAGGATGAGCGCATCGAGCGTTCCGCGCAGTAGGTCTTCGGACTGCGATGCCATGCCGCTCCCCGGAGGTTCTCCGGGGAGAAGATTGCGCTGCATCGCAGCGATGTCAAGATTGGTGCGTCCGAACCCACACCACCGTGACGTACTCTCCCGCACAGCCCTTCGTCGTCGCGGCCGTTCAGCTGAGCCCCGTGTTTCTCGATCGCGAAGCGACGATCGAGCGCGCGTGCGACGCAATAGCGAACGCCGCCACACGGAACGCCCGGCTGATTGTTTTCCCGGAGCTGTTCGTACCAGGCTACCCGCTCTGGGTCTGGTCGATCGCGGCTGGGCAGACGCAAGCGCTCCGCGCGCTCTACGCTGAACTACTCGACCAGTCGGTAACGATTCCCAGTCCCGCAGTGGATCGCTTGTGCGAGGCGGCGCGTGCGGCAAACGCCTACGTCACGATCGGCGTCAACGAGCGCAACGCTGAAGCAAGCGGGACGTCAATTTATAATTCGCTGATCTTCATCGGTGCCGACGGCAAGTTGCTCGGCGTGCACCGCAAGCTGGTGCCGACGGCAGGTGAGCGGCTCGTGCATGCGCAGGGCGATGGATCGACCCTCGTTGCATATGACACCGCGATTGGACGGCTCGCGGGACTGACGTGTTGGGAGAACTACATGCCGCTTGCCCGCCAAGCGATCTACAACGCCGGCGCGCAAGTGTACGTTGCGCCGACGTGGGATCGCGGTGAGCCATGGATCTCGACGCTGCGACACATCGCGAAGGAAGGCCGCATGTACGTGATCGGCTGCTGCAGCGCAATGCGTCTCGCGGACATCCCCGACCGATACGCGTTCAAGCAAGGCGTATCGGTGTCCGCGTCAGGATGGGTCAATCCCGGCGACAGCGTGATCATCGACCCAGACGGGAAGCTGGTTGCCGGCCCACTGAAGGAAGAGCAGAGCATCCTCTTCGGCGACGTGGATCCGCAGCGCATCACCGGACCGCGCTGGCAGCTCGATGTCGCGGGACACTACGCGCGGCCTGATGTCCTCGAGCTGGTCGTCCATCGCCGTCGAGATGCGTGATGCGTGGCGTGGAGCGTGAATTCGGAACGCTTCGTCTCAGATTCGACGCCTCACGCGCCACGCGTCACGCGTCACGCGCCACGCAGCTAACGCTTCGTCGTAATCAGGATCACGCCGTTCTTACCGTCCGCGCCGTACGACTGCGTCGCCAGTGCGCCTTTGAGAACATCGACACGGTCGATCCGATTGCGATCGATGGTCTTGAGGACGGCCGGATCGGAGCGCACGCCGTCGATGATCAGAATCGGCGCACCCTCATGGGACGTCACCTCCTGAGCCTCTTGAAGCCGCCTGGCTCGATGCTCCGCCGATGAGGCCTCGCTAAGGTTGACTCGGACGGAGTCGACTTTCGCCCCAGCGAGATTCTCACGCGCCTTTGTCACGATGAAGATGCGTGAGCGCCCCTCGCCTTTGTCCACCTCGACTTTGGCGATACTGTCCTTGGAGATTGCTTTGGCGGCGGCTGCGCTCGTGACGACGCCGTCTACGGACCAGAGGACAGAGTCGCTCCCGACCCAGCCTAACGCCTTGACATTGCGCTCCGCGGACTGCGCATCCATGTGCTCGACGTCCGCCGCCGTTGGCATCTTGGCCTCACATGCGACGAGCAGCGCGG
>JANWKK010000221.1 GCA_025451425.1 Gemmatimonadaceae bacterium | reverse complement strand
TGCCGCTTGTAGCTCACCGTCCCGATCATCAGTGAATTGTCACTCGGTAGACGGATCGCGAGCTTTTCTGGCCGCTCCGCGGTACCGAGCTTGACGTAGATCGAATCGCCTTGCACGGCGTAGACGCCCGAGTTCACCGGATCCGCGCGCTGAGCACCCGCGAAGTCGAAACGCGACGGATCGTTGCCGGGCACGGGAAGCTGATTGTAGTGGCGATAAACCCGCCCGTCCGCGGAAAAGAGATAGTACAACAGCGCGTTGGTGTAGTAGCCGTACGCCGGACCTTGCTGGAGATTCGTCATGTACTTCCGCGCGAATCCCATATAGAGACCGGCGATGGCTCGGCCTGCCGCCGGTGGCGGCGCGCTGTACACCGGCTCGGGCGTGCCCGCGACGACGCGCAACGACGACGCGAAGGTATTGAGTGGTTGCAGAACGCGCTGCCAACTCGTTGGACTGATCGCCTGCGCGTCGACGATCGCGATCGCGTTGTCGGCGACGACGACCATACGCAATCGCTCACGGGCCAGACCGACGACGACCTCGTTGAAGCGGGCGCGGAGCACCATCCTTGCTCCCGGAATGTTCATCACGTCGAGCTTCGCGCCCGGCGCGACGTTCGACTCCACATAGCGCGGGTCGATGAACTCACGAAAGAGCGTGCGCGAGAACGCCTGTTGCACGTTGCCCGTGAACGCACGGAAGGGGTACACCTGGAGCGATGCGTTCACCTCATTCGAGGAAAAGTCCGCCGGCGGATAGATCGCGCTGCGATAGAAGTTGGGCGGATCCTGGAACTTGAGCTCGGGAAGCGTTTGCGCGCCGGCGCGAGCGGCGAGGAGAATGGGCGCCAGCAGCATCCATCGTTGGAAACACATGGCAGCGGTCTCCCTGGTTGCGGAAAGACTCAAGTCGATCCATCGTAAGCGTGGAACACCAGGAAAGGCTTGTCAAGCAACCGCCTCACGTCGGCCGCGAAACCTCCATGGAAACCGCCCCGCCTACGACCGGTCTCGCCCCCGATCAGCGAGAAAAGACGGCCGGTAAGCTTCTAGCCTACCTCGCCGGCGCATTCATTCTGCTCATCGCGACTCCGTTTTCGTTAGGCGCGAGCCTGTTCGCTCCGCTAGCGATGCTGATCGCCTCCACCATATGGCGACACCGCGGAAGCAAGCTCTCAACGCTCGGGCACTGGGTCGCCGCCGCTTGCGGTGCAGCGATCGCATTCCTGCTCTTTGCTGGCATGATCAGGAGCCTCAGCTCGAAGGGGTCCTGGAGCCAAATGAAACAACTCGCCGACTCCGCCCAGAAGGCGTCCGCGAAAGAGCCGCCTCCGGCGTGGCTCGAAAAGATCGCGCCCGGTGTTGCCGCTAGGAGCGCCGCGGCGAAGCCGCCGTCGGAGCGCGCGCAGAAAGTCACTCTTGCCTTCGGCGCCGCGATCGGATTGTTCTTCTTCGTCGCGTTCTTCGGCAGCCTCGGTTGGGCCGGCGGAATGTTACTCGGCTACGGCGTCAACGGGCAGTGGCCCGGCACCGGGGCGCGCGCGCCGGCCGCCAATTCCGCCACCTCTTCGTTGGTGTAGCATAACGAGAGGCGGCGGAATGGTTCAATCGTTTTTGCGGCCTTAGCGGTTGCCGTCGTCGCTGCCGAAAGGCGGCGTGAGTCCGGTGAAATCGCCAATGACCTTCGCGTCGTACGGACCGTTCAGGCCCTGCATCGTGTTGGTCGGGCCGAAGCCGGGTGTGTTCAGAGTGCCAAAGGTCCGAGTGATGTGACCTTCGCGATCAACGACAATGACTCGATGATTGAATTGATCGCTGATGATCGTCGAACCGTTCGCGAGGCGAATCGCCCGTGTTGGCAGCGGCGTTGGGTTGCTCCCAGCCGTCGTGTTGGTCACGAATTGCCAGACGACGTTATCGTGCGCGTCCACTTCGACCGCACGACTGTTGTTCGAGTCGGTGATCAGCGTGTGACCGTTGGGAAGACGGCTTGCGAACGCGACGCCACTCACCGTGCCGTGCGCGGTATACGTCGCGACGATGACGTGGCGGCGAGTCACCTCGATCGCTCGATTGTTGTTCTCGTCAGAGATCAGGATGTGGCCGTTGGCGAGCAGTTCCGCACTGTTCGGTGAGTTGAGCTGATTGGCGCCATTACCGGAAACCCCCGTCATCCCATACTGCCACACAATGCGGTGCCGCGGCGTGACTTCGATGATGCGCTGATTGCCCTGATCGGTGATCAGCACATCGCCGTTAGGCAGGAACGTATTCTGAACGGGCGAGCTGAGCTCGTTCGGGCCGGCTCCGGTGACGCCGAATTGGCCGTACTGCCACACGATGCGGCCCGCGCGATCGACGAGGATCACGCGATTGTCGGCACAGCCAGCTGGGCACGCTGGCTCGGTTCCCGGCGGCGCACCCGTTCCCGCCATGAGCGTGAGATCGCCGACGCGCTGGGCGTCGTTCACGCCAATGATCGACGACGCAGTGACGTCATTCGGCCCAATCCCGAAGTGCCAGACGATGTCACCGGTGCCAGTTACCTCGATCACGCGGTTGTTGAACTGATCGGCAATCAAGTACCGCGCGGCTGAATGTTCGACGTCGAGCTCTGCCGACGTGGCCACCGCAGCCGCGGATGGCATCGGCGGCGGCGCCGTCGTGTCACGCGCGCACGCGGCGCACAATCCGGCGCCGGCGACGGCGAAAGCCGAGGATCTCCGCATTCGATGACCATATGAGGCGAAGCTTCTGAGTATGCTCATGTTCCCTCCTCCGATACGTCAGGGGTAGGGAGAGTGAATCCGCGGGTCGTTTGCTTTGTTCGTCTCAACCGAGCTCACGCGCCGCTAAGACTTCTTCACGCACGCGAGCTCGACCGTCGACTCGACCGACACGTTAGGCACCGCTGTCACGCCGGTCGCGTCGCAGGGCGCAGACGCGATCCGTGCCGATCCCGCTCACGAAGAGCCGCTCCTTCCCATCACTCAAGAGCCGTTGCGTCCAATCGACGCAGCCGCCATCGACGAGCTGGATGTCCTCGCCCGCTTCGCTGGCGGCGACGATCCAGAAGCAAAAGGTGCGATAGTAGCCGCGTCCGGCGGTACGCTCGTTGTCGACGATCGCCGTGACGCCCGTGAACGCGCTCCGCACACGGTCGAGCAATCGCTCGACGGCATCACCCAAGACCTGCGCCGAGTCGAGCGGCGTGATCGAAAGCCGTAGCGGGATCGACTCGCCGATATATGCACGGATCGCCGAGAGATAGAACTTTACGTGCAAGCCGAGCGCCTCGGCCTCGAACTGACAATTTCCGCGATCGCGGCCGCCACTGCACAATGAGAACACTCTAAAGTGCGAAGAGAGACGCGGATCGCTGTAGAGACGCGTCCGTAGCAGCCGGTGGCTCGCCGCAAGGTGCACAGTCGCCGCCGAGCGCGGATCGGCGCGCTTCAGCTCCCGTCGCCGGCGCGCGGTCTCGAGCGAGAGGACGTTCGTCGAGTCGGACACGACCTCCGTATTGCGGATCGTCGACAGCACCCAGTCCTGGCCAAGCCCCGCCATCGCCGACGAAGCGCCTAACGGGCAAACGGGCGCGAGCTCGACCGCCTCGAACTCGGATGGCAGCAGCGAGAGGGCAAGCCGATCCCATTCGAGATATTCCGCCGGCCGAATCGTCGACGGATGCACGAAGCGATTGCTCTCGTATTCGCCGAGCAGACTCGGCGTCGGCCGGCGCGCGACGAGCCGGCGGTAGACGTCGAGTAGGAGCGACTGCAGATCGGATGGTTCGAGGCGGTCAGCAAGCGTCGACGCAAGCCCGGGAATGCCGAGCTCGCGCTCGATGCGATCGGTGATGGTTGTCATGGAATGCTTCTCGAATTTGACGCGCCGAGGCAGCCACAATGAAGAAGGGTGGTACGGATCCCGAGGGATGCAACGGATGCGACGGATCGCTCCTCGCACGAATTGAACTTCACTCGCAACGAGCCGAGATGAACTTGTGAACGACCTCGGTCGGCCACGAGTCACGAACCTGACGGGTGTGCCGTTCACAACATCGTCACGGCTCGTTGCGTGAGGAGTTGTGTGTGATCACGGAGCGATCCGTGGCATCCGGCCTTTGTCCGTCGAATCCTTACCACCCTTCGTCATTGTGGCCGGCATTCTCGCCGAGTCAGCGCACGTTACGCGTGGCGCGCGTCTCCGGCAGATACGCGCTCTGCGGGCAGAACCGATCGAGCAGTGCCTGCGCCTTCTGCGTCGTCACGAGCGACACTTCCTGCCCAGTGTCGAGGACGAGCGGATCGTCCTTCGCCGCTTCGACGATCGCGGCGCGGAGACGCGGCACGTCCTGCTTCCAGTGGACGAGCAGCTTCTCCCGCATGACGGGTGATTCGTTCGCGCGGTATCGGCGGAGCAGGCCATCGATGATCGCCTGGACGCCGGCGTTCGAGATCACGAACGTGTCCTGCGAATCGAACAGATCTCTAAGCATGACGGCCACGTGTTCGGCGACGTCGGGCCTTCCGTCAGTCTTGGGCGCGGTCGGCGCCCTTTCTGTCTCGAGCATGGGTGGCGGCGGCGGAATCATTTTCGGTGCACTAGTCTCGTCGGTCGTCGACGAGAACAAGGAACGCACCAAGCCTTCAAGCTCGTCGCGGATCGTCGACGATCGCGGCGCTGACTGAACGTTGTCGTGGTTTTCCATGCGGCGAATGTATACACCGGACGTTACGTCGGCGAGTTGGTGCTGGTCTAGTTGGCGTATGCGACGCCTCGCCGCGGTATTTGCCGCCGTGTTCGTCCCCGCTGTGCTCGGCGCGCAGCGGCCGCAATGCGTTGCGGCTCCCCTCCCCGACCCGCTGCCGATCGCGATGCAGCTCGTCGATTCGATGACGCTCTCGGCGTCACTCGCGAAGAGCGTCGTCGTCCCGACCACATTCAGCCTCTGGTACGACAAGGCCGGTCAGCTCACGCACGTGCTGGCGCTGACGGACAGTCTCGTCGTTCGGGGAGTCCAGCCGGATGAGGGGTCGCTCGCGCGCGCTGCCTTGGGTAGGGTCGTCGCCGACGCGGCGTTTCCGCAGGATTCCGGACGCGCGACAAGCGTGCGCCTGACGATCGCGCGCGACAGCGTCGGCGCGATGTCGCTCGAGGTCGCGCGCTCAGTCAACTGCTCGACGGTGGCACTGCCCCACTTTCGCCCGCCTAACGAGCGATACACGGTGACAGCCGAGGAGATCGACGACTACCAGCACGCTACGCCGGCGTCGGTCACGTTCGTCATCGACAGGGATGGCCACCCACTCGAGGTCCTGATCAGTCGGAGCTCCGGAAGTCGGCTGATCGATTCGAGGGTGGTGGAGGTAATCACATCGACGCGGTATCTGCCGGCGACGGTGGACGGCTTCACCAAGCAGATGACAATGCATCTCAACAGTCTGCCGCCGATCCCAGCGTCGCGACACGGTCCGTCACGCCAGCGGCGACGCACGCTCATCGGCGGCGTCCGCGGACGACGTCTAAGTGCAGCAGATCGGGGCGTGCGTAATGGCCCGCAACATCGAGCGCCATCCGCTCGCCGGCGAGGCGCGCAAGATCGAGGTCAGCCATGAGCGTGCGTGGCTCGTCGTACACCGGCTCGATGATGTAGCGCCCATCCGGACCGATGACCGCGCTCCCTCCGCGCATGATCCACTGGTCCGGTTGCCTAACGATATCAGGATGGGGCTCCAACTCGGGCGGTAGGGACGATGCCCGCAGCAAGCTACCAGCGGCGAGCACGTAACAACGGCCTTCGAAGGCATACGCTCGGCTGGCGAGCTGCAGCTGCTCGTGCGCC
>JANWKK010000220.1 GCA_025451425.1 Gemmatimonadaceae bacterium | reverse complement strand
TTGTTTTGTGTCTTGCCGTCTCGCTCGCCTGCTGGCCCTACGAGGTGACCTGCGGCGCGATGCTGTCAGGGTACCTTGGCGCGATCGTCATGCTTGTCGTCGCGGGGATCTGGACAGCGACGGCGACGTTCACGCACCGAATGCCCAAGCGCCACCTTACGGCGGTGCTCGTCGTGCTCTGGGGATTGATGCTTGGCGCTGCCCAGGTGCTTCCGCGAATTGGCTATGCGAACCCGGCGCCGGACCGCTCGACTACGTGGCGTTGCAGCAGCGATTGAGCGGAGCGCGGAGATCGATCAGGGCTTGATCTCGATTGGCGTACCGTCATGAATCACGCGCCAGAGCTCTTCGATCTCTCTGTTCGTGACGGCGATGCAGCCGTTGGTCCAGTCGTAGTCGCGGTGAGCGGGGCCAAAAACCGCTTGCTCTTCGGGTAGACCGTGAATCATGATATCGCCGCCGGGCTCTACACCAAGCTTGGCAGCGCGCGCCCGATGCACCGCGTCCGGATACGAGATCCGCAGCGACAGGTGATACCGGCTGTTCGGATTCCGACCCTCGATGTAAAAGAGCCCTTCTGGCGTTCGGTTGTCTCCGATCCGCTCTTTGTCGCCGACTGGATTGCGGCCCAGCGCGACGTAATAAACGTGGACGGGATAGCCGCGATAGTAGACGACCAGTTCACGGCGGCCCTTGTTCAGCACGAGGCTGTCGGCTGCCACGGGCGCGGCAGAACGCGACGCCGTGTTCGCGGCGAGGCGGGTGCTGTCGGGACCGTGAGAGAAGGCGAGTGCTGTGGCGCTCGCGAGGAGCAGAAGAGTCATAACAAGGGCAACGCTGGCAGCATGCTCGGACGGCACCGGCTCAGCAGCGGGCGGGATGCTCCGGCCGCTGAAAGACGGTTGATCCGAGTACTCCGTTTCGCGTTCGCAGAATCTGTACTCCGCATCACGGCCAGTCCAGTCCTCGTTACGTCTGCTCCTGTCAGCCCTGCACCGGGTCGCAACGCCCGCCCGGTGTCACGAAAGTACTTTGTGTAATGCCAACCCCACCACGGAGGGTCCGTCGTTCGCGGCCCATTGCTGTGCTTTTCGATCTCGACGGCACTCTCATCGATTCGATCGGTTTGATTCTCGGCTCGATGAGATATGCATTCGCAAAATGTCGCGCACCCCTGCCCACCGACGCGGAATGGCTGACGGGTGTCGGCACCCCGTTACGAACGATGTTTCGGCGGTACTCGTCCGACGACGCCGAGATCGACCGACTGATCGCCGCCTATCGAGAGCATCAATTCGCAAATCACGACGATCTCGTCAGCTGCTATGACGGCGTTCCCGCTGTCGTCGCGTCGCTCGCGGGGAATGGACATCCGATGGCGCTCGTCACGAGTAAGACTGAGGCACTAGCACGTCGCGGGCTCGAGCATGTGGGACTGATCGAGTATTTCGAGGTGATCATCGGCTGCGATTCCTGCTCGAGACACAAACCAGATCCCGAGCCCGTACTGACCGCGTTGAGTCGTCTCGGCTACGAGCCTGATGAAGCCACTTTCGTCGGCGATTCAGTGCACGACGTCGAGTCCGGCAATGCTGCCGGGGTGCTGACGATCGCGGCGTTGTGGGGTCCCTTTACTCGCGAGCAGCTCGCGGTCGCCTCGCCCGGGATGTACCTCGAACGGATCACCGAGCTCCCGCAACTGTTGGCAGTTTGCTGAGTTGCGGGCAGACCGGCTCTCCGTGTCCGATTCAAACCTTTCCCCCGATCGTGGTATCTCATCCAGTGCCTGGATGGAGACCCCACGATCCATGACGGCAGTGGCAATCATCGAAGCATCGACAACCCCGAAGAACAACGGCGATTCCGACGTAGCTCTAGCCGCTTCGGGGAATCGCGAAGCTTTCGAGCGCCTCTACCGTCAACACGTCAATCGGGTGTTCTCGCTTTGCGCGCGCATGGTTGCAGATCGCCTGCGTGCCGAAGAGTTGACGCAGGATGTCTTCGTCCGGGCGTGGGAGAAGCTGCACCTTTTTCGCGGCGAGAGCTCGTTCGGAACGTGGCTGCACCGAATGACGGTCAACGTCGTGCTCAACGCGCGAAAGAGCGATGGACGCCGACAATCGCGGTTCGAGGATTCCGATGAGGAGAACGGTGGCGTTGACGCTGTCGCGTCGAGCAGTACATCCGGAACGGTTGGGATGCCCTTACCGCCCGGCGATCTGCTCGACCTCGAGGACGCGATCGGACGGCTGCCGCCCGGTGCACGGAGGGTGTTCGTGCTGCACGATGTAGAAGGTTATAAACACGAGGAAATTGCCGAGATGTTGGGCGTGACCACGGGAGCAACGAAGGCACAGCTCCATCGCGCTCGGCTTCTCTTGCGGGAGGCGTTGAATCGATGACGAGCAACGGACACTGCGAAGAGTTCGTGGAGCGTCTCGCCGATTTACTGGAGCGGGATATCGACGAGACCACGCGTGCGGCCCTGGAGTCGCATGCGCTGTCGTGCGGCGACTGCGGCCCGATGCTCGCCGATCTGCGCAAGCTTCGCATCGATGCATCCAACCTCCCGATGCTCGCGCCGACGCACGACCTATGGCAGGGCATCTCGCAGCGAATCGACGCGCCCGTCATTCCGTTGCGCGTTGGCGACGGTGATCGCTCGCGGCTCAGGACGCGATGGTCGCGCTGGGCAGGCGCAGCCGCGGCTGCGATGCTGTTGGTTGCCATCACGTCGACAGCGACTTACCTGGTCACCGTTCGCCACGGCTCGACTGATTCCGCGGTAAGTCTCGCGAAGACATCGAGTTCACGTCTCGATTCGAGTGGATCGTCAATGGACAGAACCGAGCCCCGGCCCGAAGCGAGCGTCGCCGCTCTACCCGACAGCGGTCTGCGAGCGGCGACGTCGGGCGTGGCCACAACTCCTGGTGGCGCCCAGATCGTAACAGTGAAGAACACGAGCAAGAAACCAAGTGCCGAGCAGGTGTATTCGAGCGAGATCGCACGGTTGCGCACCATCGTGAACCAGCGGCGGTCGCAGCTCGATCCCGTGACGATCAGCGTGATCGAGCGGAATTTGAAGGTCATCGACGATGCGATTGCCCAGTGCCGGTTGGCATTAGCGAAGGACCCAGCCAGTCGCTTCCTGATGGAATCACTCAACAGTGCACTCGAGACGAAGGTCGAGCTGTTGCGAACGGCGACCATGTTGCCGGCCCGCAGCTGATACTTGAGAAAATGATAAACTCCCGTCCCCGATCGATTCTTCTGTCCAGCCTGGCGTTGGTGCTGCCGCTTCTCGTGCTGTCCACGAGCGTCGCCAGCGCGCAACGGCGGCGTGACTCTGACCGCGATTATCGCTCGAGCATCGACACCAGCTTCGACTTCGACCGCCGCGGGCTCGTGTCACTCACGCTCGGCACCGGCGACATCATCGTGACCGCCTGGTCGCGCGATCAGATTCGGATTCACGCAACGAGCGAGAGCGGCGGTGTGCGTCTCGACGCGAGCTCGTCGCGGGTCAGCCTCGACCTCTCGAACCGATATGGAGGCGGCGGCGACACGCGTTTCGAGGTCACGGTGCCAATCGGCGTGCGCATCGTAGCGCGGGCGCAAAGCGGAGACATCGCCATCTCGGGAACGCAGGGTGAAGTCGATGCGCGGTCCCAGAGTGGCGACATCAAGATCGCGGACGTGGCGAGCCGACTCGATATCGGCACGCTCTCCGGCGACATCGAAGCACGGGGCATCAACGGCGACGTGCAGATCAAGTCCGTGAGTGGCGACATCCGCGTCAGCGACTTCAAGGGTGACTTCGAGGGTGAGACCGTGAGCGGCAGCATCGAGCTGCATGGTGCCGCCGCCCGCTCAGTGCGATCGCACACCACGAGTGGAGATCTCGTTTACGAGGGAAGCATCGATCCATCAGGCCGGTACGAGCTGAGCGCGCACTCGGGTGACATAAAGCTCAACATCCCGTCGAACACGAGTGCCCAGCTCTCCGTGTCGACGTGGAGTGGAACGCTCGACAGCGACTTCCCGATCACGCTCAGGCCCGGCGAGCACGGCATCGGGACTGGTCAGGCGAAGCGATTCACCTTCGAAATCGGGAACGGCGCTGCTCGCATCTCGGCTGAAACTTTCTCGGGCGACATAACGATCGGCTCACGCGGATCGTCGCGCCGTGACCAATAACCCGAAATCAGCTATTCGCCCCCACGATCTGCGGCCAACCTAACGCTAATCCGTCTATGCGCTACGCTCCTGCGGTCGTCCTGCCACTGCTGTTCGCCCTCCCGCTCGTCGCGGGTGCCCAAGATCGTGATGGTGATTTGCACTGGGAGAGGCGGCTTTCCGCCGGCCAAACGGTACACGTCCGGAACATCAACGGGAACGTCAGCGTCACGCCCTCGTCCTCGGGTCGAGTGGAGATCGTCGGCATTCGTCGCGGCAGCGGTCGCACGGCAAGCCGATTAACGGCCGACGTATCGGAAACGTCGGACGGGCTGATGGTGTGTGTAATACGGCTGAATTCCGATGACGAGTGCGACGGCCGCGGTTCTCACCGTCACGACGACGACGATGACAACTGGGGCAACGCGAGCTTGGACCTGGAGATCAGGCTGCCATCCAACGCCGCGATCGACGCCAACTCGGTGAGCGGCAATGTCGATGTCGTCGGCGCGCCGGGCGACGTGCGCGCCGGGGCCGTGAGCGGCGACATTCGCCTCGAGCGGCTCCGCGCGACGTCGATCGAAGCGCACTCGGTGAGTGGCGGGATCAGCGCGTCTATCGAGTCGCTGTCTGGAAGCGGTCCGTTATCATTCAGGTCAGTGAGCGGCGACGTGAAGCTGGAACTGCCACGGAATCTTGACGCCGATCTGTCGATGAGCAGCGTGAGTGGACAGCTGGATTCCGAATTTCAGATGACGCTCGGCGGCGGCAGTCGCGCAAGCCGGCGGCGCATCGAGGCAAGGATCGGACGCGGCGGACGGGAATTGAGTCTCACTACGGTGAGTGGTGACGTTCGGCTGCGAATGACACGAGATTGAGTACCTAACGAGGGATTCACATGCGACGCAGCGTACTCGTTCTTTTGAGCCTTTCCGTGATCGGCGCGGCTCCGCTGGGCGCGCAGCGCCAAACGGAGCAGAACGCGTTCACGTGGGCAGGCAGAATATCTTCCGGCCACTGGATTCGCGTCCGCAATCTCAGCGGTGAGATCACGGTGACGGCATCCAATACCGATCGCGTGGAAGTGACGGCGACGAAGCAGTGGCGCCGCAGCGACCCGCAATCGGTCCGCTTCGAGGTGCGCAAGTACGGCGCGAACGACGAGGACGTCGTGATCTGCGCGATCTGGAACGACCGCACCGACTGCGACCAGCGCGGGGGAAACGAGTCGCACGATGTGCGGAACAACGACGTGAGCGTGCAGTTCCGGGTGATGGTACCGCGCGGCGTGAAAGTGGGCGTCTCGAGCGTGAACGGCGCGGTGAGCGTCGAAGGGGCGACGTCCGAGGTCGAAGCGTCGACGGTGAATGGCGAGGTCGAAGCCACGTCGTCTGGCGGGCCCGTAACCGCCTCGACGGTAAATGGCAGCGTCACGGCTCGGATGGGCCGTTTCGATAATGACGAAGATCTCAACTTCTCGACGGTGAACGGATCGGTGGTCGCCGAATTCACTGGTGAGCTGGATGCCGACATCGAGTTGAGCACGGTGAACGGCCGCTTTCAGACTGACTATCCCGTCACCATCAATGGTCGATTGGATCCGCGCCATCTCCGAGCGCGTCTGGGACAGGGTGGCCGACGGATCCGACTTTCGACGGTCAATGGGAATGTCGAACTGCGCCGGCGAGGCTGAGTAACAAGTCGCGCTGGAATCTCACGGGCGCGCTTCGCCGTATGGCGAGGTGCGCCCGGTTTAAGTTCCTGGGCCCAAGGGCTAGGGCCTAGGCCGGGGAACCTCGAGGCTACGATGCGACGATCTTTGTTGCTGCTCATCCTGCTCAGCGCGGCCGCTTGCGGACGACGCGCGCACGACTCGCAGGATGCATTTCGATGGGAGCAGGAAGTCCCGCCAGGCAGCACGATACACCTACGCACCCGCTCCGGTCGAATCGACGTCGTGCCTTCTGATGGGCGCTCCGCGCGCATTGCCGGTTCGACGCATTGGGTTGGACGAAAGGACCCGGTTCGCTTCGCGTGGAGTCAGGACGGCGGCGATGTGTACGTGTGCGCGATGTGGGCTTCGAGAGGAGACTGCAACGAGCACAGCGATGGCTTCCATGGGTCGGATGACTCATGGCTCGACATGTTCAGTCTTTTCAAACATCGCTCGACCAACGCCGAGGCGACGTTGCGCGTGTCGTTGCCGCCCGGCGTGAAGGTCGACGCACGCACGCTGAATGGCTCGATTTCGATGAACGGCGCCACGAGCGGAATCATCGCGCGGACGGTGAATGGGTCGATCCAGATCGAAAAATCCGCCGGGCCGGTCGAAGCAAAGGGAACGAATGGAAGCATCCAGGTCGCGCTGGACTCGCTCGCGCCAGGAGACAAAGTCATTCTCGAGAATGTCAACGGCAGCACCACGGCTGTGCTTCCCGCAGATCTCGACGGTTCTGTTCAGTTGAGTACGGTGAATGGCAGGGCGAGAAGCGACTTTCCGATCAACGCGGAAGAAAACTCGAGGCGGAACCGGATTCGCGGGCAGATTGGCAACTCGTCGCGGGAAGTGCTGTTGCGAACGGTTAATGGCGACGTCTCGTTACTGAAGCAGGAAGAGGCCCAACCGGCGCCCGCGAGTGCTGGACGCGATCACAGTCAACGACGTTGACGAAGGGCTACGGCTCTTTGGGGTCCGTCCTGGGTATATATTCCCGTCGAATCTCCAACGGAGTCTGAGCTCGTCATGGGCTTCTCGTATAATCCTGCGGTCAGAGCGCTTCCCGTTCGCAGTGGAGTAGAGCGGGCGACGCTCGTACGGCGCACGTACGCGCTCGTGTTCGCGAGCATCATCGTCACGATGCTCGGCGCGGGCTTCGCCGTCACGCAGCCACGGCTCATCACCGCGGTGTGGCAGCATCCATTCATCACATTTCTCGGCACGCTCCTGCCACTCTGGATGGCGTTGCGGAATCATCGGACTTTCCCGCAGAATCTCGGCTTCACCTTTCTCTTCACCTTCGTTGAAGGTATCTGGATCTCGCCCCTGCTCGTGTTCTACGAGCGCATGCAGCCCGGCGTGCTCGGTCAGGCAGGGCTTCTCACCCTGACCACCTTTGGCGTGCTCTCGTTGTATGCTGTCTTCAGTCGCCGTGACTTCAGCGCGTGGGGCGGATTCTTTACGATCGGACTTTGGGTGCTGATCGCGACAGCGCTCCTGAACATGTTCTTCCGCAATACCACGGCGTCACTCTGGATCGCCGCTGGAACGATCTTCGTATTCGGCGGGCTGCTCGTATTCGACACATGGCGCATCGTGCGGTCGGGAGCGTACGGCGAAGACGACTATGTACCCGCCGCCGTGCAGATCTACCTCGACCTGCTGAACATCTTTCTCGCGGTGGTGCAATTGCTGACGGGAGGCAACCGTCGTAACTAGCGGGCCTAACGGCGGCCAACGTGCGTCGACTCGGCTGCGTATTTGCACATCCGGACGACGAGACGTTTGCGTCTGGCGGAACGATCGCCAAGCTCGCCGCCGCTGAAACACAGATCGATCTTTTCTGCGCCACTGACGGGGATGCCGGCAAGAATTCCGGCATCCCCGTTTCTTCGCGCGCAGAGCTCGGCGCGCGGCGGCGTGGCGAGCTTGCTGCCGCCGCGCGCATACTCGGGATCGCCTCGCTCTCCACTCCGGGACACGGCGACGGCGTCTTGCGCGAAGTCGATCCCGATCGGCTTGTTGGCGAGATCGTTTTCTTTGTGCGGCGCTACCGACCGGACGTCGTGCTCACCTTCGGACCAGAGGGCGCGCCAACACAGCATCGTGATCATCGCGCTATCTCACGCGCGGCGACGGCGGCGTTTTTTCTCGCTGCGCTTCCGACTGAGTACGCGGCGCAGCTCCGCGAGGTCGAGCCTCACACTCCGTCGCGACTGTATTACTGCGCGTGGCAGCCTCCCGCGCCAGGCGCGGCGCTCGCCACGCTGAGTGTGAGCGCTACGGCTACGTGCTGCGTCGACGTGTCCGCTTATCTCGACACCAAGCGCGCCGCGTTCTTTGCGCACGGTACGCAGCGACAACACTTGCCTCGCTTCGAGGAGCTCGCGATGACCCCGGTCGAACGATTCGCGCTGGCCGCGGGAGTGCAACAGCCGCGAGTGGTGACGGAGAGCTTGTTCGACGGTCTATGACTTCGTCGCCGCTTTCTCTATGTCCTCGGCCAGCTTGAGGTCGGCCTCCGTAATGCCGCCCGCGTCATGAGTCGACAGAATACACGTGATCTTAGTGTATCGGATGTCGATATCGGGATGATGATTCTTCGCGTCCGCAGCTTTGGCGACGCGATTCACGAAAGCGATGCCGTCGGCGAACGATCCGAAGGTATACGTCTTTGTAAGAGTGTCACCGCGACGTGCCCAGCCGGCGAGCTTACCGAGGGCACGCTGAATCTCGAGATCAGAGAGTTTGGTACGCATGGAGCAAATCAGTCCTGAGGACGGAACGCCAAAGATTCTACAGACTCCGTGGCGAGTCGGCCATCTGCAATCGAGCGGGCGGCCTCGTGGCGGCCAGGTCCTGGCCTTGGTCGCCCTGCTCGCCACCGTGGGCACGAGTCCGTTGAGGGCGCAGAGACTCCGCGAGACAGGCGACACGACTGTCAGCATCACGCGCTCAGGAGGCGGTCACTGGTGGCAATTGTTCGGCGGCGGTTTCGCGTCGAGCATTCTGGCGCACGAGGGCGGACACATCCTCGCGGCGTATGTCGTCGGCGGGCGTCCGAGCTTTGGGTTCAACGAAGGGCGACCTACCATCTACTCTGGAATCGACGCCAACCTGGAGCCGGGCAAGCAGTTCGTGTTCTCATCGGCAGGACTCACGGTGCAATCCGTCCTGGATGAGGCCATTCTCGATACGCCGCATCATCCGGGGAGTACGGCCGGTGGGTTCGAACGCGGAGTGCTCGCCGGTGGTATCGCGACGTCGCTGTTTTACGTGACCATAGGACGCACCGGCAGTGTGTCGGACGTCGACTTCATGGCTCGAACGTCCACGCTCTCGAAGACCTCTATCACCGCGATCTATGGTGGCGTGGCGCTGCTGCACAGTTGGCGAATCGCGCACAATGGTCGTTATGCGCACTTTCTTGCCAGGCCCGGCCCGTTCGGCGGAATGCGCGTTGGGGTTTCGGTCGATCCTGCGCAGTAAGCGCGACGGCTACGGCGTCGCGCCGAACGCGCTGCCGTCAGTGACGCGCGCGATTTGACGCAGCCCGCTCGACCGCTGGAGCGCCGTGGCGCCGATCTGATCGGGACTGGGCTGATCGAATACGATGACCACGCCATTGCGCGCACGCAGTGTGTCTACAAATGCGCGAAGCAAGTCAGCAGTGCTGTCTCCTGGCAGTTCGTGCGCGGTGCGATGTAAATGGAAGAACACCGCGGCTGGCCAGTTCGTATAGAGCGGCTTGTGCGCTGCGTTCGATTGCACCCAGGCGAGTAACGGTGACTTCCTCCATTGCTCCTGAGCAAAGTCCTGCCCATTCTCGAGCGCCCAGCTCACCTCGTCCTGGGTGACGGTGACGGATGCCGCGAACCAGGTCAGCATGAGCACGGTACAAACGACTCGAGCGGGGAGCCGATGCCGCAGCCACCACTCGTGAATTGCAATCGCCACGATGATCGCGGCGAGCACGAAAAGAGGCGACAGCAGGCGATTGTCGAAGGGGATGTTCGGATCCGCGATGAGCCGCGACACAACGAGTACGCCGACGTAGCAAGCGGCGGTCGTTAGGCCCGCGGCGATCGCGATTCCGGCAATCGAGCTGCGGGCGGCTCGGTAGCCGCTGCCGATTACGAAGCCCAGGGCGATGACCCCGGCGAGGGCGATCCATTCGCGACCTGGGAGCGTCTGATCGGACATCAGGGGTACGATCCAGGCAACGATCGTGTCGAGGCCCATACGCACCGTGTCGAAGAAACCGCCGTACGTCGCGATGGTGCGAATGTCCGCGACCCCACTCGTTAGGTGGACGTGCACGATCCAGGAGCCGACGAGGACGATGCCCGGAAGTGCGGCAGTCACGGCGCGGCGAAGCCGCGTGATCGATGCGCCCGGCAGCAAAATCATCCACAGACACACCGCGGCAATGATGGCAACTCCGGCGTATCGGGTGAGCATCGCTGCGGCAGCAGCAGTGCCGGCAATGAGCGCCCGTTGAAGCGCTGCGCGCTCATCGGTCTGTCGCGCCGCGCTCACCATCGCGACCAGCGCTCCCATGATGCAGGCGAGGAACATCGGTTCGCTGAGGACAGACAGGTGCATCTCCACGAACGGCGGCATGGCGAGGAGCGCGAGCACGACGGCGATGCCGGCGATCAGTCCGGCGACGCTCGCGACGAGCCACAGCGCGAGTGCGACGTCGACGAACACCGCAGCTGCGTTGACGACTCGTGCCGCATTCTTCGGCTGGCTGCCAAGGGCAATCACGAGCGCGATCGCGGTCGGATAGCCTGGGGGAAAGTGAGAAAGCGCCGAAGTCGTGTCTTGCTCCAGCCAGTCGGAGATGGGAATTCGATAACCTTCACCGTTGGCAAGCGACTGTGCTGCACCGAGATATGATGCGGCATCCGGGTCGAGACCGGGTCCGGGTGGGGTGGTGATCGCGACCGAGAGGACGGCGGCCAGAGCACCGGCAATGAGGGCGACCACCAACCGGGTGAGGGACTTGCGGCTTCGGAGTATGTTCGGTAGATCCGATTGTCTCACGCCTATGACTCGAGCTTTATCTCCGGAAACCGCCGCCCTCCGCCGCGCCAAGCAAGAAGCTCTCTTCGCCGACGACGCACTCGGTGTGCGCATGCTGCCGGTGATCGGAGAGCAGAAAGATATCAATTACTACGGCTCCGTCGCGCGCGGCGTGTTGAATGGGCCGGAAGTGACGGGGATGGGCTTCTGGTCCATCAACCCGTACGTCGGATGCGCGTTTGGCTGCGCGTACTGTTACGCTCGTTATGCACATCGCTACGCCCTCGAGCGCGCAGCGACGGCAAATCCCGAGCACGGTGGGTTGCAGAGCGACATGGACTCGATGCCGCCCTGGCTTGCGTTCGAGCGACGGATCTTCGTGAAGGAGAATGCCGCCGATGTTTTGCGCCGAGCGCTGCGACGTGGGTCTGAGCGGCACCTCGCGCTTCTCGGTGAAGAAAGCATCGTGATCGGGACGGCAACCGATCCGTATCAACCGGCTGAGCGTCGCTTTCGCGTGACGCGGAGTGTGCTCGAGGTACTCGCGGAGCACGCCGGGCTGTCGATCGTGATCATCACAAAGAGCCCACTCGTGACCCGTGATGTCGACCTGTTGCGCCGCATTGCGCGGAACTCGCAGATCGCGATTCATCTCTCGCTCATCACGCTCGATCGTGCACTGGCTCGGCGTCTCGAGCCGCGCGCGCCGACGCCGGAAGCACGTATTCGCGCGTTGGCGCGGCTGCGGGCGAATGGCATCGACGTCGGCATCAACGTGATGCCGGTGCTCCCGGGAATCACGGACGCGCCGGAGCAGCTCGATCATCTGGTGCGCACGGTTGCGGAACACGGCGCGACATACGTGAACGCATGCGCTCTGCGACTGCAGTCGGCGGCGCGGGAGCGGTATCTCCCGTTCATCGAGCAGGAGTTTCCGGAGCTCGCGGCGCGATATCGAGCGACGTACTCGCGCGGCTATTCGGTTGGCGAGCGGTACCGCGCGGGATTGAGGGAGTACTTCAAGCGGACGTGCGCGCGGTACGCGGTGCCGTTCGGGCACCGCGGGGATGGAGGGGAGGAGGATACGGGAGCGGACCCGCGGCGCGTCGTCGCACGAGTGCTGGCGGAGCAGCTGGATTTGCTGTGAGCTTCTTGAAGGGACTCCCGCGTTAGGCGGTCAAACTCGTTAGGGGTCCGACGTCGTATTCCGCAATCTCGCCGCGTCGGCGGGCCCACTCGCGAACCGCGCGGCGATCGTCTTCGGTCGCGTTCGCATCGAGTCGGTAGATAAGACGAGCGAGGCCAGTCAGATCGTCGGTGCGAGCGTCGCAGGTGAGACCGCGCCCTTCCATCGGTCCGGCGACAAAATCGTCCCACAGCTCCAGCGCGCCATCTTCGCCGAGACCGTCCGTGAGTCGAAACCGAATCGCGAAGCCAAGTTTTGATGCGGGCGCAACGTGCTCCATCGCCTCCTCCTCGCTACCAGATCGTGTGGGAAGCAGAACAATCGTAGCGTGGTGCAGTTCGGGAGGTGCGTCAAGCTGAGCAGAAGACCAAAGGGAAAGCTGGTAGCAGGCTTCCTTCTTGCTTTCGGTTTTTATTCGGCATAGCTTATTCGCCCCTTCTTGTACGCAGTCTCGGCAGTCCTGAGCGAGATAGAACTCAAGATGCTCCCACAGTCTCTCGTCGATCTTCTTCCCCTCCCTCTCTCTGCCCCTGCTGGTGCCGACGTTCACGCGCTCGCCACGGGCGTGGAAGCACTCGACGCAGGGATGGCGGGGGGCGGATTGCCGCGTGGGCGATTGACGGAAGTGGTCGGCGCGCGCGGGAGCGGGAAAGCGACGCTGCTACGACAGATCGTCGAGCAAACGCTGAGCGAAGCGGGATGGGTGGCGTACATCGATGCGACACGCACGCTCGCACCGCGCGACTGGGCCCATCTCGGCGACGAGGAAGGACTGTGGATGATTCGGCCGCGCGATCCGTCTCGGGCAGCGTGGTGCGCCGACGTGCTGCTACGCTGTGGCGCGTTCGCGCTCGTCGTCATCGACTCGGCGCCGGTGGTATCGCGTGGAGTGGCCGTTCGCCTAACGAGACTCGCACGCGAATCGGGAGCGGCGCTGGTGATCGCCGGTGAGGAAGGGAGCGGTTCGTTGTTAGGAGGCGCGGTTCGCTTGCACGTCCAGAGGGCAGAGAGTAGAGGGCCGAGAGCAGGGGGGAGAGGGCAGAGGTCAACGAGTAGAGGACAGAACGTGGACCCTCTTCCCTCTACCCTCCACCCTCCGCCCAAACGGCGTATGACCATCGTTGTTGAAAAGGGGGGCGGAGGAACTCATCGAACTGTGGAGGTCAGCTGTGCAATTGGAGTGGCGCGTCGCCTGTGTACGCATCCCGAGGTTCCCGATCGGCGCGGTGTGGCGCGCCGCACGGCGAGGGGACCTGGGAGCGAGCGGCGTGCAGCTTCTGTTGCCATTTCGCACTCCGGAGAAAGTGGACCTAACGAGTCCGCCGCGGCCACTCGCGTTCTCGCGCGGAAACGGCGGTGCGCCGAGCCCGAGTTCGGAGTCGGCGACCTCCACCGCGATACTCCCCTCGCCTCGGCTGCCATCGGGTGAGCATTGGGATGATCTCACGATCGTCCTGACGGAGCCCGCCGGTCCCAAAGCGACAGCAGGGCGACGGCGATTGCGCGCCGTATCGGCGGCGGCGGGGCGCGCCGGCATTCGTGCAGGAATGACGCTCGCCGAGGCTCGAGCGATCTGCGCCGAGGTGCATGAGTATCTCTGGAACGACGTCGCGATCGCCGGAGCGACGACGGAGATGACGGCGCAGCTGCTGGCGGCGAGTCCGCAGGTCACGCCGGTCGCAGGCACGCCGGGAATGTGGTGGGTCGGTGCCTCGGGATTCGGTGGCCGTGGCGGAGAGCGGGGATTGGCGTATGCACTGCGCCGCATCGCAGCACGCTGGCACCCGAGGCCACGCGTGGCAATCGCCGATTCGTGCGTCGCGGCGCGCGCCGCGACCTGGTCTGGAACCTCGTTCCAGCAGGGTGACGATCGGTCGCTCGTCTGCATCGTTCCACACGGACATGACGCGGGATATCTCGCCCCGGCGCCACTGGCGCTCGTTCCAATGGGAGACGAGCTGCGGCTGGCCCTGCAAGCGCTCGGGCTCTGCACCGTGGGCTCTTTCGCCGCGCTGTCGGCAGAGGACGTCGAGCGGCGGTGGGGCGCTGAAGGCTTGCACGCGTGGCGATTGGCGCGTGGAGAGGACCATCGGCGTCCCGTGCTCGCGCGCGTTCCCGATCTGCCCGTCGTCGACGCCGAGCTGCCGATGCCGGCGACGACGATAGAGCCGATTCTCTTCCTCGTGCGAGCGGCGCTCGATCGCCTAACGACTCATCTCGCCGCGCGAGGGCAGGCCGTGGCGGCGTTATCGATCACGCTCAGTCTCGATGACCGCCGCGGCGCGCTGCCGGCGAATGCACTCGCCCGGGCCCACACGGTGACGCGTGAGATCCGGCTCGCCCGCCCGGTCGCGCGTTCGACGCCGATCTTCGAGCGTTGTCGGGCACTGCTGGATACGTGGCCTTTGACCGCGCCCGCGATTGGAGTCGGTGTGTCGATCGTGACCGCGGCTCCTCTCTCGGGGGAACAGGGCGATCTCCTCAATGCAGCGTGGCGCGATGCCGCGGCAGTGGATGCAGCGCTTGCTCGGTTGCGCGCGGAGCTGGGGCCGAATGTGGTGGTAAAGCCGGTTGCGCGCGATGCTCATGTGCCGGAGAGAGCGGGGGCTTGGGTTGAGGAAGGCGCAAACGCTGGAAGCGCAACTGCTAAAAGCTCGACTACTGAAAGTGCAGCTGAGAGAAGCGCTACTGCGGAAACTGCAACTGCGGTGCGGACTGATCCCGCGATTCGGCTGCTCGAGTCGCCCGAGTCGGTGTTCGTCGTGTGCGACGATGGTGTGCCGCGCGCGGTGACGTGGCGCGGGCGCCGACTCACGATCGAGCGCGCCGTCGGTCCCGAGCGACTCTCCGGCGATTGGTGGGACGACGGCTACCGGCGCGATTACTGGCGGTGCGAGAGCGCGTTCGGGGACTTCGTTCTGTATCTCGACCGAATGGACGAACAGTGGTGGGTGCAGGGGTGGTTCGATTGACGAAGTCGATTCGGCCTAACGACTACGTCGAGCTGCACTGTCACTCGTCCTTTTCCCTACTCGACGGTGCGGCGCTGCCGGAGGTGCTGGCAGCACGCGCGGCAAACCTCGACATGCCGGCACTCGCGCTCACGGATCACGACGAGTTGGGCGGGGCCGTACGGTTTGCTCAGGCGACGCGTGAGGTGGAGATAGATGGGATCATTGGGGCGGAACTGACCGTGGCGTGGGGCGTGGCGCGTGGCGCGTGGCGACCGAGCTCCGTTGCCAGCCAGCGCTCCACGCGCAACGCGTCACGCTCCACGCATCTCGTGCTCCTCGCCGAAACTCGAGAAGGATACGGCAATCTCTCGACACTCATTACGCGAGCGCGGATGGAGAATGTACGCGGTGAGCCGAGTGTCTCGCTCGATGTGCTCGCGCAGCATGCGAGTGGCTTGTTCGCAATCACCGGATGTCCCCGCGGATGGGTTCCGTCGCTCGTTGCGACCGGGGACATCGACGCTGCGTGCGAGGCGGCGGCGATCATAAAGGATGCAGTCGACGGCCGCATGGCCGTCGAATGCTGGGATCATGGGCTTGCCGAAGAACGAGCGATCGTGAACGGGCTGATCGAGGTTGCGCGCGCTCTCAATGTCCCATGGGTCGTGACGAATGACGTGCATTACGCGCGAGCGCGGGACCGAATCGTCCACGACGTATTGTCATGCCTCCGACACGACAAGAAGCTCGACGAGATGGGCACGCGTCTGCGGCCCAACGGTGAATGGTATCTGAAGAGCGCAGCACAGATGCGGCGACGGTGGCAACATGCGCCGGAGGGCATCATCGCGACGCGAGCGATCGCCGAGCGTTGCGCCTTTCGCATGGAGCAACTCCAGCCGACGCTCCCGGCGTTTCCATTGCCGCCGAAAGTCACCGCCGACGAATATCTCGAGCGATTGGTGATTCAAGGCGCGCAGGAGCGGTGGGGATTCCAGCGCGCTGATGCCCCCTTTCCGAGCGAAACTCATCGCCGACAAGTCGAGCACGAGCTCGGCATGATTCAACAGCTCGGACTCGCCGGGTATTTCCTCATCGTGTGGGACATCGTGC
>JANWKK010000219.1 GCA_025451425.1 Gemmatimonadaceae bacterium | reverse complement strand
TCTGCTTCTTCGCGACTTTCCAAGAAATGTCGGACGATCCCGACGATGACATCTAGGCGCTGCCGGCTGAGCTGATCCTTTCATCTCCCGCCGCGATTGAAGGAAGACCCGCAAAAAAGGAGGCCGGCGCGTCATCGCGCCGGCCTTGTGCTGCGAACTCACGTGCGTCAAACGGTCGGAGTTGTCGACGAGCGGCCCCTCGTTGTCATGCGATAAATCCACAACAACAGCAGTGCGCCAAGTACCGCCAACAGAATGCTCCACAAGGAAAATCCATTCAACCCAGTTCCGGTAACCAGGTTACCAAGAAATCCACCAAGGAACGCACCGACGATCCCGATGAGAATCGTGACGATGACTCCGCCCGGGTCTTTTCCTGGCATGATCGCCTTTGCAATCGCGCCGGCGATGAGGCCCAGAACAATCCACGCTAGGATACCCATACCGTCTCCTCCAAAAAATGGGGGTAGAACCGCAACCGATAAAAACGCAACCGATGTACCACAACTGTCGTTGCGCAGCCGGTTACAGCCGGGCTGAAGCACCGAAAACCGACCTGTCCGGGCCGTTACCTTACGATAATGTCGTCGCCCGTCACCGAATATCACGAGGAAGACGCACTCGGAAAGGCATACGACGGTCGCCTCATGCGCCGGCTGCTTCGTTATGCGCGACCATATGGTTGGCTCGTTGCCTCCTCGTTATCGTTGCTTGCGATCGAGGGCGTGCTCCAGCTCGTGGGACCTCTGCTCACGCAGCGTGTGATCGATGTCGCCCTGCCTGCCCGTGATCTCGCGGCAGCGGGGAAAATGGCCGGTATTTTTGCGGCCGCGCTTTCGTTCTCCTTCGTGGCGTCGTACGGCGAAACGCTTCTCACGAGCCTGCTTGGCCAGCGCGTCATGCGCGACCTGCGTCACGAATTGTTTGCGCACCTGCAGGAACTTCCGGTCGCCTTTTTCGATCGAAATCCGGTAGGTCGTCTCATCACGCGCGTTACATCCGACGTCGAATCGCTCAACGAGCTTTTTACCGCCGGCGTCGTGTCGGGCATGGGGGACCTGTTTACGCTCGTCGCGATCAGTGCTTTGATGCTCATCGCCGACTGGCGACTCGCGATTGCGTCGTTCGCTGTGATTCCGTTCATCTGGATTACGTCGAGCATCTTCCAGCGCTCGGTGCGCGCTGCCTATCGAGACATTCGCACGCGGCTCGCTCGCATCAACGCGTACTTGCAAGAGCACATCAGCGGGATGCGAATTGTTCAGCTTTTCGGTCGCGAGCACGACGAGGCGGAGCGCTTCGACAAGCTGAATCGCGCTCACCTGGATGCGCACCTCAAATCAATTCGCGTCTACGCGCTGTACTTCCCGGCGATTGAAATTCTGACGACGGTCGCGCTGGCGAGCCTGATCGTCGCGGGTGCTCGCCGCGTGGAGATCGGCGCGTTGACCGTCGGGACGGTCGCCGCGTTTCTCCAGCTCGTGAGGCGCTTCTTCGATCCGCTGCAAGATCTCTCCGACAAATACAACATGCTTCAGCAGGCGATGGCCGCGTCGGAGCGCATTTTCAGGCTGCTCGATACACCGGTGGCTCCAGGGGCATCCGCCCTTGCGGCGAGCGAAGGCGCGTCGCGTCTCACAGCGCGAAAGGTGACGGTGGAATTTCTCGACGTCTGGTTCGCCTATGACGTCGCTCATGTCGCGCGGACGAGCAGCACGGACGAGCACTCTCCGGAGTGGGTACTCAAAGGCGTGAGCTTCCGCGCCGAACCTGGGCACACCGTCGCACTGGTTGGCCACACCGGAGCGGGGAAGACCACGATCGTGAACCTGCTGCTTCGCTTCTACGATCCGCAGCGCGGACGGATCACGGTGAACGGCGTCGACATTCGAGAGATGCCCGTCGACGAGCTGCGCTCGCTCATCGGCTACGTGCAGCAAGACATCTTCCTGTTCGCCGGCGACATAACGACGAACATTCGATTGTCGAATCCTCTGAGCGAGGAGCAGGTGAGCACGGCTGCGGCGCGCGTCGGTGCCGATCGCATTATTCGACGTTTTCCCGACGGATACGGGCATGTGCTCGGTGAGCGCGGAGCATCGATCAGCGTCGGCGAGCGACAACTTCTCTCCTTTGCGCGCGCCATCGCTGCCGATCCGGCCCTGTTGATTCTCGACGAGGCGACGAGCGCGGTCGACAGCGAGATCGAGGCAGAGATTCAAAGCGCCCTCGGTGTGCTGATGAGCGGACGAACAACGATCGCGATCGCGCATCGACTGAGCACCATCGTTGGGGCGGACGAAATCCTGGTGTTGCACCATGGGCAGCTCCGCGAACGCGGCACGCACCGACAGCTCATGGCGAAGGGGGGCTTGTACGAACGACTGTATCGATTGCAGACCGGCGTCGCGAGCGGGAATGCGCGCATCACGGGGTCGAGCGCGCTCGTCAGCGGGATGTGAATGCTTCGCCTATCGTCCGTTGCACGCACGCAACGAGTCAACTATCGCATTTCTCGCCGCTTGCGAGTGTCGGGGTGGCTGGCGTAGTTTCTGCCGACCCTGCTCGCTGCGCTCGCAGCTCCATAGGGTCGCGCGCCCTCCGCGCGCGATCTGGTCCGCCGCGCTACCGTAACTCGATGCCGGTCCTCCGAATCAATGACAGTCAACACACGCTCGGGCCTGGCAAGACGCGACTCGGAGGCGGTGCCGACGTCGACATTCGGATTTCAGACGATGAACGCACGGGGACGCAGGCGGTGATCGATTTCGCCGAGGGTCAATCGGTGATCCAACGGAGTGGCGACGCCGCGGTGAAGGTGAACGGCGTTCCGCTCGGCGCGGAGCCCACGCCCCTGATGCACGGCGACAAGATCGAGATCGCCGGGCGTGAGATCTTCTACGCCGAAGACACCAAAGGCGGAACGACGCGGCACGTCATGCAGAGCGAGGTTCGCTCGATCCTCGAGAAGCGTCCGGGGGCGCCTCGTGCCACGGTCGGCTCCGGTGGGCGACTCGTATCGCTCGTCGACGGAAAGGAGTATCTCGTGCCCGAGCGCGGGATCACCATCGGTCGCGATGCAAGCTCCGACGTCGTCGTCGCGCAGAACGAAGTCTCGCGTCGGCACGCTGAAATTCTTCCGTCGGAACGCGGATATTTACTGCACGATCACAGCACGAATGGCGTGTACGTGAACGGCGTTCGCGTGCTGCAGTCGCAGATGCTCAATCGATCGGATGTCGTTCGCGTGGGCAGCGAGGAATTTCGCTTTTACGCCGACGTGATCATCTCGGGTACGATGCCGGCCGCGACGATGCCGGCTGGAGCCATGCCGCTGACGCCGAACCCGCCGGCCCCACTGGCTCCGGCTGCGTCGAGTGCGCGCGACGAACACGCAGCTGAATCGACGACAGGTCAGACTGCGACACCGATCCCGGCCGCTGCTGCGGCGGCCGCCGGGTCGGCTGAGTCGACGCTGCGTGTTGCCGCGGTTCCGGACGAAATTGCAACTGTACCTCCGGCGTCGCCATCGGCATCCGCTCCGCCTGCTGCCGCTGTCGATTCGCGACCCCTCCTGGCGACTCTCGAGGTGATCAACGAGGGTGTGTCGCGCGGCAAGCGTTATGAAATTCGAGTTCCTCTCGCGCACGTCGGACGTGGCTCGCACAACGATGTTGTCATCGACGACGACAGCGTCTCGGACATCCATGCCAAGTTGCAGCGACGAGAGGATGGCTGGTATCTCATCGACCTCGCGTCGACGAATGGTACGTATGTCGGCGGCTCGCGCTTGACGCACGAGCGACGACTCGATGGCGCACCGGACGTGCGTTTCGGTGGGGTGAAGCTGACCTTCCGACCGGCAGATGTCCCGGTGCCGGCGCCGAAGAGTACGCGTGCGATTGCGCAGACGCCGATAGATCGCAGCAAGCTTCCGCCGCGTCAGCCTCGACCGACTGTCCAGGCCAAGCCCGCGCCTGTCGCGGAGCCCGCGCGCACGGCAAGTTCGACATGGAAGTGGGTCCTCATTTTGCTCGCCGCTGTCGCTGTTGCTTTTTACCTCTTGAAGAGCTGACGAGTTGATAGTGCGTCTGCTTCACGCTGCTCGGACCGATGTCGGAATGATCCGCTCCGGCAACGAAGACAATTTCGCGGCGGAGGCGGACGACAAGCGCGGCCTCTTCATCGTTGCCGATGGAATGGGCGGTCACGCTGCCGGCGAAGTCGCGAGCGAAATGGCCGTACAAATCGTACAGCGGGATCTCACGGGGATTCGCGATCTCGAGACAAACGGCGTCGATCGACAAATCACCGACGCCCTGAAGAACGCGAACCGAAAGATCCACGAGCGAACGCTGATCGAGGTCGACAAGCAGGGCATGGGTACGACCGTGTCCGTGCTCATCGTTGCCGGACGCCGATACCTCATCGGCCAGGTTGGCGATTCGCGCGTTTATCTGCTTCGCGATGGAGCGCTCACGCAGCTGACGAAGGATCACTCGTACGTGCAGGAGCAGGTCGACGCCGGGTTCCTTACGCCGGAGCAGGCGCGCTACCACCCGTATAGCAACGTCATCACGCGATGCGTCGGCGCGAGTCCCGATGTCGAACCAGACGTGTATCGCGGCGAGGCGAAGGTCGGCGATGTCTTCCTCGTCGCGAGTGATGGCCTCACCGGTATGGTCGACGATCGGCGGTTGCAGACACTGCTCATCTCGCGCACGACGCCCGATCGCAAGGTGCACCAGCTGATCTCGGAAGCGAATGGGCGCGGAGGGCTCGACAACATCACCGCGATCGTCGTGGAGATTGCGGACGTGGACAGCACGGGCTCGGACACACCCACCACTCCGATACCGTCGCAGCAGCGCCCGCAATGACGGACGAGACGGTCGCGAGCATTGCGCAGCTCTATCTCGGAAACATCCTCTACGCGCTCGAGCGCGCTTCGCTGAGCCTCGAGGAGGAAGGACGCCGCGATGACGCTGCGTTCTATCGAGGCATTGCGAGGAAGCTTGCCGAGGCGAGAGGGCGCGAGCGGCCGTTGGAACAGGGAGCGCTCTAGGATCGTACAAGACTCGAAGTTGGAAGCAGGCGAAGAACGTGGCCTTTCTTCGCAGGCCGGAACACAATCGCCTGCTTCCAACTTCCGCGTCGCCGCGCGAGGCACAATATTGGCCGCGCCGCGTTCGACTTCCCTCCTCGAGGTACCCAATGCAAATGCGTCGCTCCGTATTGCGCACGGCCTACACCGCTGCCGCCGTGGCTTGTGCCGCGCCGGCTCTCGCACAGAAACCAGCTGCCAAGCCGTCACTCGCGGGATTCGATCAGTACATCGCGAAAGCGATGCAGGATTGGAAGGTGCCCGGCCTCGCGATCGCCGTCGTCAAGAACGATTCGATCGTGCTCATGAAGGGCTACGGCACGCGAACGATGGGCACCACGCAACCGGTCGATGAGCATACGCTCTTCGCTATCGGTTCCAGCTCCAAAGCGTTCACGGCAACGCTCGCCGCGATGATGGTCGATCAAGGCAAGATGCGCTGGGACGATCCAGCGACGGCATATCTGCCGAGCCTGCAGATGTTCGATCCGTATGTCACGCGCGAGCTCACGCTGCGAGATCTGCTCACCCACCGCAGCGGCCTCGAGCGCGGCGACCTGATGTGGTATGGGACGGACTACGACCGCGACGAGATCCTGCGCCGCGTGCGGTTTCTCAAGCCGACGTGGAGCGTGCGCTCGCACTTCGGCTACCAGAACATCATGTACCTCGCCGCCGGCCAGGCCGTGGCGCACGTAGCTGGGAAATCCTGGGACGATCTCGTGCGCGAGCGCATCTTCACGCCGTTAGGCATGGCGGAGACCAATACCTCGACTCGGGACCTCGCCGGCAAAACCAACGTCGCGACGCCTCATATGGAAGTGAACGACACGCTGATCGTCGTTCCCTGGCACAACATCGACAACATTGGCCCGGCGGGTTCGATCAACTCGAACGTGTCGGACATGATCAAGTGGGTACGCTTTCAGCTCGCGCAGGGAAGCGTCAACGGCAAATCGCTCGTCAGCGCGTCGGCGCTCGGCGAGACACACACCGCGCAGATGACGATTCCCCTCGGCGCGGACGCGAAGCAGTCAAATCCGTACACCCACCTCGAAGCGTATGGCATGGGTTGGTTCCTACAGGACTACCGCGGCCGCGAGCTCGATCAACATGGCGGCAACATCGACGGGATGAGCGCCATGGTCGCGGTGATGCCGGAAGAGAAACTGGGCATGGTGATCCTCACGAATGCGAACGGCTCGCCGGTTCCGACGATCGCGCTGTACCGTGTGATCGACGCGCTGCTCAATGAGCCGCCGCGCGACTGGAGCGGCGAAGCTCTCAAGCAGATCGGCAAGCTGCGCGCGCAGGCGAAGGAGGCCGAGCAGAAGCGTCTCGCTCAGCGTGCGGTGGGCACGAAGCCGTCAGTCTCGCTCGACCAGTACGTGGGCGTGTACAGCGACAGCATGTACGGCGACGCGTCGGTTCGTTTCGCGAATGGCGTGCTCAAGATGTCGTATGGCACCGCGTTCGACGGAGAGCTTGAGCACTGGCACTATGACACGTTCCGCGCGAAGTGGAACAACCGGGCGCTGGGCCCGAACTTCGTGACGTTCGCGTTAGGTGCAGACGGCAAGGTCAAGAGCGTCGACTTCGAGGGGATCGGCACCTTCAACCGGCGGCCTGACGCTCCCGACACGACCCGCAAGATCGCGCTCGCGGCGACCGACGCCGGAAAGCTGACGGGGAAGTTCGTATCCGAGACGCCCGCGCTGACGATCGACGTGACCTACGACGGCGAGTTGAAGCTGACCGTACCGGGTCAGCCGGTGTACACGCTCCTTGCCGACTCACCGACGCGATTCCGCATGACGGGCAACCACGTGCCGGCTGGGTTCTTCGTCGAGTATGAGATGGCGAATGGCGACGTGAAGAGCCTCAAGTTGATCCAGCCGTCGCCGCGGCCAACGTTGACGTTCGTGCCGAAGCGTTAGGCGAGGGGCACGTACTAAAGCCAAAGGGCTAAAGGCTTCGGACCCTTCGATGTCGCATTCACTCATCTCACCCAGGACAGCGAGCCCAGAGGCGAGACGTAAGCTGAGAGCTTACAGAGATCAGAGAACTGCCTGAGCACTGAGAACCAGCCGCGAGAGATGGGTAGAGCAGCCAAATCGCGAGTGCTCCTCGCTGAGCTGTTTGTCTCGCGTCTCGCCGCTGGCTCTGACGGCTGAAGTGGTTCTCTGATCTCTGTGAGCTCAGGGCTTCCGTCTCGCCTCTGGGCTCGCTGTCCTGGGTGAGATGCCAAGACGGCGATCGAAAAATGGCCTGAACTGACCGCTGAGATCTCACGGCTCACCGAACTCTCACAGCTCATCTCTGCTCTGACCATTTCGATTACAGTCCGCTAGCCCCTGGCCGTGGGCGCGCTAGCCCGTCAACAGCGGTGGGCCCCGCAGTATCGCGGCACATACGTCCTCGCGCGAGCGCGTAACCAGATCGATCACGTGATCGCGACGCAGTTGAACGGGACGACATGTGAACACTCGCAACCATCGCGCGGACCGGTAGAATTCCTCGGCAAGCTTCGGCAGGTTGATCGCGCCCTCGCCGTGCGCCGTAAGGCGAGAGACGTCGCCGTTGCGGCGTTGCACCGGAATGTCCAGGCCCAGCATCTGTGTCTTCGTCGGGTAATCGAGCAGGAGCTCACCCGGATTCAGCCCGAGCTCCGCGGCCAACGCATCCTCGACACGTCGCGTGACGCCTCGATCATCCGCGATCCACTCCGCTGCTTCTGGCGGGAGGTCGCCGGCGGGACACTGAAAGGCACGCTTGAAGAGGCGGCGTTCGCGTAGCGCGACGAGCAACGGACTCGGTGCTCGTCGTGCCAGGTCGTGGAGCAAACCCTCATCGGTGAAGCCGGCCAAGGTCGCCGCGTTGAGTGAGCCGGCGCTCACCGCATCCTCGACGAGACGCTTGTACATCGCCGTCGCGCTTCGCACCGCGTGATGCCAGTAGACATTCCGGTACATCTGGTACCGGGCGAAGAGCAGCGATTCGAGTGCCGAGAGCCCCTTCTCGATGATGCCGATCTCGGCGCCGTCCTCCCCCTCGACCACAGTGAGTGAATTCAAAAGGCGATCGACGTCGATCTCGCCGTACGGCACGCCGCACATGAACGCATCGCGGCGCAGGTAGTCGAGCTTGTCGAGATCGAGGGATCCGGAAATCAGTCGCTGCAGAGGACTGAGGCTTTCTCCGCGAATGAGCGCCATGATCTCGTCAGGTGTCTCATCGTCGATTGCCTCGCGCAAGGCGTCGGCGACGGCCCCGCCCGTGATCAGCGGGCGCGCGACTTCCTCGTGGTGCAGGGCGCCGATCTCCTCGAGCGCGTGCGAGAAGGGATAGTGGCCGATGTCGTGGAGCAGCGCGGCAATGCGAATCGTCGAGCAGGCTTTGCGCGAGATGCCCGCGAGAGCGCCGCCCTCTTCGAGCAGCGCGAGCGCCCGACGAGCGAGATGATATGTGCCGAGTGCGTGCTCGAACCGGCTGTGGGTTGCTCCGGGATACACCAGGAACGCCAGGCCGAGCTGGCGGACGTACCTCAGCCGTTGAAATGCCGGTGTGTCGACGAGCCGCATCGCCACCGCATCAACGGCAATGTTGTTCCAGAGGGGATCGCGGATGATCTCCATCGCAGTCATCGCCGCTAGTGGAGTGTATTGAGGTGGATCAGGCCCTTCTTCCACTCCCCGTGTTGGCATCTCACCCGATACGGTGAGCCAAGAGGCGAGACGCAAGCTGCGAGCGAACAGAAATCAGAGAGCTACCTGAGTCGATCAGAGCCAGCGACGAGAGGTGAGGCCTCAGCTCAGCTGTCAGCGCCTCAATGTCATTGGCGCGCTTCTGCAACGCGGTCGAAAGCGCGTGCGCGCGTTGCCAGGACTTGAGCGTTTGAAGTCGCGCATTTATGGCCGGCCCCTCGCATCAATTCCGCTCGTCGCTGAGCTGTTTGTCTCGCCTCTCATCGCTGGCTCTG
>JANWKK010000218.1 GCA_025451425.1 Gemmatimonadaceae bacterium | reverse complement strand
CGTACGGCCGCATGCTGCCGAAGGTATGCAAATCAAAAGTCGCGAACACCGTGCCGGCATCGAAGCGGCCCGGCTCCACGCCGGTGACCCAGGCATTCTTCGGCAGACCGGGAATGTTGCCGACGACGTTTAGCCATGATTTGCCGCCGTCGCGTGTCACCTGAAGGTTGCCGTCGTCAGTGCCGGCCCAGATCACGAGGGAATTCTTCGGCGATTCACCGATCGCGAAAATCGTCGTGTGCGTCTCGGCGGAGGAGTTGTCGACGGTGACGCCGCCCGACTCCTCCTGCTTCTGTTTCGCGGGATCGTTCGTCGTTAGGTCCGGTGAGATGCGCTCCCACGTCTGGCCGAAGTCGCGCGAGCGATGGAGGAATTGCGATCCGAGGTAGACGGTCCCGTTGCGTGTCGGGCTGACGTGAATCGGCGTGTTCCAGTTGAAACGGAGCTTGCCTTCTTTATAGAAAGGCAAAGGCTGTATATCCCGCGTTTCATGCGTCTTCCTATTGACGCGACCGATGGTGCCACCCTGTGCCTCGGCATAGAGGTACTGGGGATCAGTTGGATCGACGAACATCCAGAAGCCGTCGCCGCCGTACATGTTCTCCCACTGGGCCTTCGCGATGCCACCAGGGAACTGCGACTCGCCGACCCACGAGCTGTTGTCCTGGAGACCGCCATACACTTTGTACGGCCGATCCATATCGACGCTCACGTGATAGAACTGGGAGATTGGAAGCGTCTCACCCTTCCACCATCGATCGCCGCCGTCGTACGAGTACCAGATGCCGCCGTCGTCGCCGGTGATGAGATGATCGGTGTTGTCCGGGTCGATCCAGACGTCATGGTGATCGCCATGTGTGCTTCCGCCGATGACGCTGAAGCTCGCGCCGCCGTCCGTGCTCATGATCAGCGAGCCGTCGGGTTTGATGACCCGGTTCTCATCCTTCGGATCGACGACGAGATTAGCAAAGTAGAACGGACGCCAGATCATGTTCTGACTGCGGTCGCGCATCGTCCACATCAAGCCGCCGTCATCGGAGCGGTACAGCGCATTGAGCGGCGGCACCGCCTCGATGAATGCATAAACGACGTTCGATTTGGACGGCGCGACCGCTACGGCGAGTCTTCCCCACGGTTTCGGCGGCAGCCCCTTTGCGCTCGCGTCGGTGAGCGGCGCCCAGGTCGTGCCGCCATCGGTGCTCTTGAACAACCCACTCCCGCTCGGCGCGTCGGAGCCGTCGCCTCCGGAGCGAAAGGTCCAGCCCTTTCGCCGGAAGTCCCACAACCCGGCGTACAGGGTTTTCGGCGCGGACGGATCCATCGACATGGTCGAGCATCCAGTCGACGCGTTCGAGCCGGCGAGGCTCTTTGTCCATGTTTTGCCACCATCGGTCGTTTTGTAGAGCCCACGGTCGTTGCTGTCGCTCCACAGCTTGCCCGGCACGCAGACGTAGACGGTGTTCCCGTCGTTGGGGTCGATGAGAATCTTTGAAATATGCTCGGACTCGGCGAGGCCCACGTGCGTCCAGTTCTCACCGCCGTCGGTGGACTTGTAGACGCCATTGCCGATGGAGACACTGTTGCGCATCCACGCCTCGCCCGTGCCGACCCAGATGACCTTCGGATTCTTCGGGTCGATGGTGATGGCGCCGATGGATTGCACCGGCTCCTTGTCGAAGACGGGTTTGTACGTAGTGCCGCCATTGGTCGATTTCCAGACACCGCCGCTCGCCGCGCCGACGTACAGCGTTAGGCGGCCGTTCTCCTTGGTCGCCGCGATCGCGGCGACGCGGCCACTCATCACTGCGGAGCCGATGTTCCGAGCGCCAAGGCCAGCGGTCGTCTCCGAATCGACGACCGTAGCGGGCGCCAACGGGGAACGTGCCGGACGTGCGCTACCGGCCTGCATGACCGTCGGCGTCGCATCCGGTTTCACCGGCGGGACGCTCGCTTCATTTGGATCGGCCGTGGGCTTTGCGTCGCCGCTCGTGCCGGGTTTCACGAAACGCGTGTCGTCGAGCGGGAGGTTCGTCTCGATGCGGTCCCACGCGTATTGAGTCTTATTCGATGTGGGGCTGTCTTTCGGGCCGATCGCGACGGAGAAGGGGAAGAAAACGCCGCCCACCGGCTTGTAGTCTCCGAGCTCGACCTCGAACTCACGCTCGGCACCACGAACGGTTCTAAGCACTTCATATTTGATTGGCACGCCGGAATCGGCGTCGAGATAATACGTGCGAACGTCGCCGTTGCTCGCGAGCGTGAGCTTGACTTTGAAGACGTCGGTGCCCTCGATCTGATCGCTGCCGACGACCTCGAGCTTGTTCCCCTGTTCGCGATAGTTTAGCAAAGGATCATCGAACGCCGCGTCGTCGACGATGCCTTTGGTCTCGTCCTCGCCAAGCGGCTCGGGGTCCTTCTTGCCTTGCCAGGGCTCGATCTTCCACCCATTGCGGCCGTCGTACGCCGTGACGCCAGTCATGCCGCCGAACGTGAACTCCTCACGCACTCGGTTCGGGCGCTTGTTCTCGTTCCGAACCACGGCCTCGAATCCACCGCCGCCGTACAACTTCCCGCTGCGGCGGAGGCTCTGAATGGCGTGAACGCGCTCGAGTCCTCCGATGCGTTGCGCGTACTTTGCAACCAGCTCGTCGCCGGTCTGGGCATGAAGCGCCAGCGGGAGAAGGAGCAACGCAAGGCAAGGCGTCGACAAAATCTGCATTGGAGAGCCTCCGGCTATCTCCGAGGAAGGAGCGCGCGAAAATCGCTGCGCGATTGAATAGCGGCGAATGCGGGGTCGCTCGCAAGGTTCGTTGGCCGAAATCGCTCGGGAATGCTTGCGATCCATGCGATTGCCGCGTCGGCGTGGCCTGCTTGCGCGCACGCGTGCGACGCGGGAACGCCAAGATCACGCTGGCCAAGATTTTTTCCCTTCAGGGAATCGAAGAGGGTGCAGGCCGTGGCGAATTGCCGATCGGCGAGCAACGCCTCGCCGTACGAGAGACGAAGCCGCGCGTCGTCGGGTCGATGGCGCACTATTTCAGCGTAGAGTGAGACGGCGTCGTGATAGGCGCCCGTCTGCATGCTGCCGGCGGCGGCGACCTCCGACAAGCCACTCGCGAGCGCCGAGCGATAGCCGGGCCACGTCGTGTGAATGACGAACAGGAGTGTTCGCGCAATCACGTCGTGCGTCGCGTCGTCGTCGTTCAAGAGCTCGAAGCCGTGATAGCCCGTAGCATGATTGAGCAGCGTCACCGGTGCATTTTGCGATATCGCGCGCGAGGCGAGCACCAGGATCTCTTCGTTCACGTTCGGCCGATCGAGTCCGGCGCGCACGTACAGAACCGGTAGATCGCGGCGAAAGGTCGTGATCGAGGCCGTTCCGTAGTAGATGACCGCACTCTTGATCGCGGTCTGGTGTGGATCTTCGAGAAGTGGAAACGCCGTCGCGACGTTGGCTGACGCGGCGTATACTGCGATTGCCGCCGTATCGACGCCGATGTCACCGCCATGCCGCGTGAGATACTCGATCAACTTCTGAAAATCCTGCGCCTCGCTCCCGCTGCGCAGATCCGGCACAATGCCAATCAGCTCGCGCGACGCGGCGGTCCGCGCCCAACCGACGTAGAGCGGCGACTGTCGGTCGGCGGCGCCGCTCGCGCGATTGAAGAAAACAAAGGCAGGTCGTGGCTTCCCAGCCACTCTCGGCAGCTGATAGACATCCATCCGCAGCGCGACGCTACCATCGGCGCCGAATTGTACATCTCTCGCAAGCGTGACATCGGGTGACGGTTCCGGGAAGGCCAAATGCGGCGCCTGCGCTCTCGCCGCAAACGAGCCGACGGCGATCATCATTACGACACGACTCACGGATGTGAACATGGCAGCTCGCGTGTGGGTCTCGCCGCTCAAATAGGGCTCACGTCCGCGCGAGATCAACGCTTACTTGTAGACATGATGTACGCTTCCCGTTTGCTAATTGTCGTGTTCGCGCTCGCTACATCGACGGTTCCGCTTCACGCGCAGCGGTCGTTGTGTGACCCGGCGCCCGCTGGCACGCTCGTGGCGAGTCGCGATCTGTATTGTCTCTCGTTGGTGCCGACTCCGGACATCCAGGGCGTGAGCGGCCGCGTTGAGCTCGGGCGATCGCCCGGCCCCTTCACGATCGCGGTCACGAGCGACGGTCGGATTCGCTACGCGCCGACGATCCATATCGCCGGCTTGCCAGCGCCCTCGAGCCTCGGCCCCTATGCGAGTTACGTTGCGTGGCTCGCGACGCCCGTCATGTATCCTGTCGTTAGGCTCGGTGCGGTCCGCAATGGGGCAACGAGGCTGCCCGAGATCGCACTCGACAAGTTCGTCGTGCTGGTCACCGCCGAGCGATCGGCGCGCGCGAAGGAGCCAACTGGGCGCGTCGTGCTGCGTGGTGAATCGCCCAGCTCGCGTCTCCAGCCGCCCGACCTGATGCGATTCGTAATTGGCGCGGCCGCCGTGTCGATTGGCGCCGGCAGCGAGCCGATGGAGCACATGAACCACGATGTGAGCATGCAGTCGAGCGCGGACTCGGTGCAATGGACGACGGTGCCAATGCCGCCGAATCTCACGATGCTGCCAGGTGAGATGGCGCTCAAGCCGAACGTCGCACCGTATCTCCCGCGTGGCGGCTCAACAGCTCCTGAGGCAAGGCCGCGTGAAATCGTCAAACTTCGCGATGGCGACACGCTCCGCCTAACGGCTGGGTTAGTGAGCCGCACCTTCAAGGGACACCGCGTCACGATGTTCGGCTTCAACGGCCAGTATCCCGGCCCTCTCATCTCGGTCGTGCAACAGGCCACGGTCTTCGTCGAACTCGATAACGACCTCGATCAGCCGACGTCGATCCACTGGCATGGCATCCGCCTCGACAACCGCTTCGACGGAGTGCCCGGCTTTACGCAGGAGGCAGTCGCGCCGGGCGGCCACTTCCTGTACCGTGTGCACGTCCCGGACGCCGGCATCTATTGGTATCACCCGCATGTCCGCGAAGACACGCAGCAGGAGCTTGGCCTCTACGGCAATCTGTTCGTGCACTCGCCGCGAAGAGATTATTTCGGCCCGGCGAATCGTGAGGAAACACTAATTCTCGATGATCTTCTCGTCGGAGAGGACGGTCACCTGGTGCCCTTCGGCAGGGACCAAACAACGCACGCCTTCATGGGTCGTTTCGGCAACCTCCTTCTCGTGAACGGGGAGCCGGCGTGGCAGACAACCGTACAGCGTGGGGAGGTCGTGCGTTTTCTGTTCACCAATGTCTCCAATACGAGAACGCTCAACCTGTCGTTTCCCGGCGCGAAGATGAAAGTAGTCGGGAGCGATGCGGGGAACTACGAGCGCGAGCAGTGGGTGGAGAGCGTCGTCATCGCGCCTGCCGAGCGGTACATCGTGCACGTCCGCTTCGATAAGCCGGGCGACGCCGTGCTGGTGAATCGTGTCCAAGGATTGGACCACCTGTTCAGCAAATTCTTCTATGAAACCGACACGCTGGGGATCGTTCATGTCGGCACCGTGCCCGCGAAGCCAGACCTTGGTGCCGCGTTCGCCACTCTGAGGGCGGACACGGCGGCTTCGAATGACATCGAGCGGTACCGCCGCTACTTCGACAAGCCGGTGGATCACTCGCTCCTGCTCACGATCGAAGCGCACAATCTCCCGTTCGTGAGTCGTCAGTTGATGCTTCTCGATTCGGCGTACTTCGTTCCCGTGGAGTGGACAGGTACGATGCCGATGATGAACTGGGCATCGACGTCGGATCAAATCCGGTGGGTGCTTCGCGATCCGGACACGGGCAAGGAGAATATGGACATCGACTGGACGTTTCAGCGCGGCGACATCGTGAAGCTGCGGCTCGCGAACGAGCGCCGGTCGATGCATGCAATGCAGCACCCGATCCACCTGCACGGACAACGGTTTCTGGTGCTCGCAGTAAACGGAGTGCGCAACGACAATCTGGTCTGGAAGGACACCGTGCTGATTCCCGCGGGATCAACCGTGGATCTGCTCGTGGATCTATCGAACCCCGGACGCTGGATGCTACACTGTCACATCGCCGAGCACCTGTCGGCGGGGATGATGATGGGATTCACCGTTGATTGATCCCTCGTCGCTTCGCTTCTCGAGATGACAACTACCTCAAAGGAGGCAACACCAAATGAAGAGATTGCTCTCGTTGATCGCGGTTGCCTTAATCGCCACAAACGCTGAAGCGCAATCAGTCTCCGCGCTGTCGAAGACGACGCGAGACTTCGTGACCGTGAGCGAGCCAGTCGTCGCGCTCACGAACGTCACGGTGATCGACGGCACGGGCGCCGCGGCGAAGCCGAATCAGACGATCATCGTTCGCAATGGGAAGATTGCGGCGGTCGGTGCGGCGGCGAGCGTGGCCGTCCCGCAAGGCGCGCGCACGATCGATCTCAGCGGGCAAACGGTAATTCCAGGGCTGATCGGCATGCACGATCACCTGTTCTACACCGCAGCCGGCGGCCGTGAGGCGTCGTTAGGGTTCAGCGGGCCGCGACTGTATCTGGCTTCCGGCGTCACGACGATCCGCACAACGGGGTCGGTTGCGCCATATGCAGACATCGGCACCAAGCACGCCGTCGATGGCGGACAGATTCCCGGCCCGCACATCTTCCTCACCGCACCATACATCACCGGCGCCGGCTCGAATGGGACGACCGACATGGCGGTGATCACGTCGCCTGAGGCGGCCCGGCGGTTCGTCGCGTACTGGGCGCAGGAAGGCGCGACGTGGATCAAGGCGTACACCGACATCAAGCGCGCCGATCTCAAGGCAGCGATCGACGAAGCACACAAGCGCGGCCTCAAAGTCACGGGGCACCTCTGCTCGGTGTCGTTCCAGGAGGCCGTCGACCTCGGCATCGATAATCTCGAGCACGGCTTCATGACGAACACGGATTTCGATCCGCAGAAGAAGCCGGATGTCTGCCCGGCGAACAGCATGACTCGCGTCGGCGCGGCAAACGCGTCGGGCGACGTCGCGCACCTAACGATTAAGAAGATGGTCGATCACAAGGTACCGATGACCTCGACGCTCGCGGTCTTCGAGCCATTCTTCAAAAACCGCCCCGTGAGCGATGAGCGCACGCTTGACGCGATGGCGCCTGAAGTGAAGACGGCCTATCTCAACGTTCGCTCGTACATCGACACGTCGTCGAACTGGATGTTCACTTCCGAGATGCTGAAGAACCAGATGGCATTCGAGAAGGAGTTCGTCGAAGCAGGCGGCCTACTCGCGGCCGGCGTCGATCCGACGGGTTTCGGCGGCGCATTGCCGGGATTCGGCGATCAGCGGAACTACGAGCTCTTTATTGAAGCCGGATTCACACCGCAGCAGGCCGTACAAATCATGTCCGCGAATGGCGCGAAGATTCTGGGAGTGTACGGGAAGACGGGCACGATCGAAGCGGGGAAGACGGCGGATCTCGTCGTGCTGAATGGCGACCTCGCGGCTGATCCATCCACGATTCGCAAAGTCACGACCGTGTTCAAAGATGGAGTTGGCTACGACTCGGCGAAGTTGATTGCGTCGGTCAAGGGCCGAGTAGGCATTAGCTGACGATTTAAAACCGCAGAGCACGCAGAGGGACCTGAAGAAATCAACTGAGAATTGATTCTCTGCGGCCTCGGCGCTCTCTGCGGTTAACTGCCATGGGGGGTTGACAGTAAAAGCGGCAGCGCATAGAATGCTCCCCCCTGGGAGTCGCGTCCCGATGTTCACGAGTACTCACGCCGAGTGATCGGCAGTGATCACTCAACCCCGAGCGCTCGATGCGCCGGGCGGATCATCGGACGCGACTTTCGTTTTTTGGGGCACCAGGATCAACCAAACGGCAATGATTTCAATCGCTTTCAAGCACTCACCAACGGAACGGCAGCGCGGCGCGACGATGGTCGCGTCCGGCGACCGTGGTCCGTCGCGTATCGACGCCGTCGGGTACGGCGACGAGCTCGAGTGCCAAATCGGTGCAGGATCCAGAACGGGAGGACGCGCTCAATAAGCGCTGCGAGGCCCGAACTGGATTGGGGAACGAGAGATGTCGCCCCACCTGCACTGAGCGCAGGTGGGGCGTTTTGCATTGCGCCGATCGCTGTTTGACAAGTGATGTCGGAACGAAAGCAATTGGCAGTTTTACATCATTTAAACTGCCAGCCGGTGGTGTGTGTCGTCGAGCTCGGGAACGCGACTCCCAGAGCGAGGCACCGCATGCGCCGGCTGGCATCCTGCAACCATGGCTGGGCGCGAGTGCGCCCTCGACACTCCTCGTCCGCGCCGCACACTCGGTGTGGGCCGCTGCTCTAGGGTTATCGGGTAACCCGGTTCGACTCCGGGGCTCGTCGCCTTGCCATGATAAATATCTGCTCACTCGTGGGTCGAGGCTGCTTGGTTATCGGTTATCAACCTCTCATCGAGATAGCCCGGTCGTTAGGGGCAGCCAAGCGCGACTACATATCCGCGGGGCGAGCACCGCACTGTCGACGATGCACCTGTAGCTCAGAGGCTAGAGCGCCATGCCTCGCTCAATACTTGTCCGCT
>JANWKK010000217.1 GCA_025451425.1 Gemmatimonadaceae bacterium | reverse complement strand
GTACGTCACGTGCCGTGACGGCATCGCGCTGCGCGCGACGGTCCACCGGATGTTCCACGTCACTGCGTCCAAGGTGCGCGACGGACGCATGCTGCTCTCCATCACGCGCCTGTCGCGTACGCTGGTGGACGGACACGGTACGCAGTTTGGCGATTCGGTCACCGTGAGCGGCGCGGGAAACGGACAGCTCACGTACGACGTCGATCCGTCGAGCGGAGAGATCGCCTCGGCGAACGGGAGCGCGACGCTGGATTTTTCATTGCGCAGCAGCCAGCGCACCCAGATCGTGCGTCAGGTTGCCGACATACTGATCGGACGGCGCTAGTCGACCAGACGGAGCGGCATCAGCAGGCAGAGATACTTTGCGGGATCCGACCAGCCCTCGGGCTCGATCGTCGCCGCACGCTCGGGCGCCTTGAACGTCAGGCGGATTTCTTCCGTCGGCAGATACCGGAGGATCTCGAGCAGATATGCGGCATTGAACCCGATGTCGAGCGGATCCCCGTTGTAGCGAACGGGGAGCTCGTCCTGGGCTTCGCCAAGGTCCGGCGTGCTCACGCTGAATTTCAGCATTCCGGAATTGAACGAGAGACGGATGCGGTGCGTCTGGTCCGACGCCACGACGGACATGCGCTTGAGCGCGCCGGTGAGCGCGACCTTGTCGATAATTGCGTGCTTGTCGTTGTCGCGCGGAATCACCTGGTCATAGCTCGGGTACGGCCCCTCAATCAGGCGCGTGTACACCGCGGTGAACGGGGAACGGAATCCGACGTGGTTTTCTCCCTGCGCAACTTCGAGCTCCTCCTCCGCGGGAAAGAGCCGGCGAATTTGCTCCAGCGCCTTGGGCGGAATGATCAGGTCGCTCGTCGGGGCCGACGCGGTCTTCACCGAAACGTCCATCTTCGCGAGGCGATGCCCGTTGGTCGCAACCATCCGCATGTGCTCCGGGCGCAGCTCCCAGAGTACGCCGTTGAGAATCGGCCGGCTTTCCTCGGTCGACGCGGCGAACGCCGTGTGTGCGATGAGCTTCTGCAAGTCCCCCGATGGAATTCGCAGCGCCTTCTCGAACTTCACCGCGGGAAAACTCGGAAACTCACTCTTTGGCAATCCGAGGAGCTTGAACTTCGACCGGCCACACTCGAGCGTAATGCGCTGATCGCCGGCAGCAGAGATTTTCACGGGCGCCGGTGGCAACTCGCGTGCAATTTCAGAAAGCTTGCGAGCCGGAATTGTAATCGCACCTGCGGCCTCGACATCCGCAATGACCTCGGTGCTTACCGCGATGTCGAGATCGGTGCCTGAGATCCGGATTCCCTTCTCGGTGGTCTGCACGAGAAGGTTCGCCAGCACTGGGAGGGTCGTTTTGGACGGAACCGCCGAAGCGACGGCCGCCAGGCCCTCCTGCAGTTTTTCACGCGAGATGGTGAAACGCATTCCCTACCCGAGTCCAGGATGAGGAGGATGTGGATCCCGCGCCTTCTCTAACAGTTACTGGAATTGAATTACAAATCCGCAGTAGAAGTAGTAAGGCGTGGAAAGAGGAAAAGCAATACAAGTGGTTCTGTTGCTTGGACTTCTCAGCGCTCACCTGATGTGGAGCCGATGTGGGAACCGGGGGACTGGTGGTGTACAGCTCCGGCATGCGTTCAGCCGGGATGGGCGATTGTGGACTCAAGGTTCGTGGCGGAGACTTTCCCGCATCTTCTCCACACGGGACCGAAACACGGAATCCTCCTTCATCATCTCCGCGACGCGCTCGAGACTGTGAATGACCGTCGAGTGGTCGCGCCCGCCGAACGCCTGCCCGATCTCGACGAGCTGCATTCCCAGCAGCTCGCGCGACAGGAACATCGCGACCTGTCTTGGAACCGTGAGCATCTTCGTGCGGGTCTTTGACTGGAGACCCTCGATCGAGACCGACCACTCGTGTGCGACGCGCTGCTGAATGAACCGCATACGATCTTGTCGCGAGGACCGCGGCGGTGCAACATCATTTGCTTTCAGCTTGTCGCGAAGCGCTTCGCGCGCGAGGTCGACCGTGACGACGCGGTGCTTCAGGGAGGCGAAGGCGAGCAGCTTGATGATGGATCCTTCGAGCTCGCGCACATTTGCCTGGACATGATCGGCGATGAAGTGCAGCACGTCATCGGGGATCGTGTGTTCGAGGTGATCGACCTGCGCTTTCTGGCGCAGGATGGCGATGCGGTGTTCGAGGTCGGGCTGGGTGACGTCGGCGACCATTCCCCACTCGAAGCGACTGACGAGGCGTGCTTCGAGTCGCGGAATTTCGGACGGCGGGCGATCGCTCGTGAGGACGATCTGGCGTCCGGCCTCGTACACGGCGTTGAAGGTGTGAAAAAACTCCTCTTGTGTCGTTTCCTTGCCGCCGAGGAAGTGGACGTCGTCGACGAGGAGCAAGTCGGTTTCGCGGTAGCGTCGGCGGAAGTCGTGCATGGCTCGGCGCGCGATCGACGTGATGACGTCGTTCGTGAACTGCTCGGTGCTGATGTACATGACCCTGCAGGTGGGGTTTCTGCGCAGGATTTCGTGCGCAATGGCCTGCATGAGGTGAGTCTTGCCGAGGCCGGTCGCGCCGTAGATGAAGAGTGGGTTGTAGGTTTTGCCGGGCGCTTGGGATACGGCGGTGGCTGCGGCGGTGGCGAGCTCGTTGGAGCGTCCGATGACGAACTGGTCGAAAATATAGCGATCGTTGAGTATGCTTAGAATGACGTTATTATCATTTCTTGATGGCGTGATACTGGCGCCATTTTGAGGCACGAAAAGATCCATTTGAGAGCGCGACAAACGCTCCAACTGCACTTTGATCGCAATCTTTATAGGATGGCCAAAACACGGCGGCCCGTAACTTTCGAGTAGCGCGCTGTGCTTGTTTTCATTCCACTCGACCGACCACTGGTCGGGAGCGGTGAGGGTGAGATCTGTTCCTGAGAACTCCGCCGGCAGCAACGGCACCAGCCAGGTGTCAACGACATGTTCGGGAAGCTCGGTTCTCGCGCGGTCGAGAAGGCGAGACCAGGCTTCAGCTGCGGTGAGGGTCATTTCGTGCCGAACGAGTGTAACGCGTGTGGAAAAAGGCGGGGGCCGATACTACCTGTCGGATGTGGACAAGTCAACACTCGCGAGAGCAAACCAGTCACGGCGGGACTTGATGTATCTCCAACGCTCTACTACGTTTAGCGTTCTGTCGTACTACGCATTGACAAGCTTTTTTTGGAGTTGAAATGGGCAAGCCAACTTACCGTCCGCGAAACAAGCGTCGCGTTGCTACGCATGGCTTTCGTGCCCGGATGGAGACGAAGTGGGGAAGGGAGACGCTGAGCCGCCGTCGCAAGAAGGGGCGCAAGCGCTTGACCGTCAAACTCCCGTCGAAGTACGCAGGCATCTGACCATCGCCGCTTCCCGCGAGCCTTTCGGCTCACGCGGGAAAGCGCGCTCGAGGCTGTCCGCCTGCAAGGGAAGCGATTCCGAACCGCGCATCTCGAGGTTCGGTTCATCGCTTCCCTTCTGCGTCACCCCAGGGCGGGGATCATCGTGCCGAAGTATTCGCACTCCGCCGTCGATCGCAATCGCGTGAAACGCCGGCTGCGCGAAATCGTACGGATCGATGTGCTCCCCGCACTGCCGAACGTCGACATGGTCGTGCGCGCACTGCCTTCGGCGTACTCAGCTGGCGCAGGAGAACTGCGCGAACAGTGCGTCCGCGCGTGCGGCCGCATAACTGAGGTGCGATGATGCGCAGGCTTTTCATTCTCTTCGTTCGCGCGTACCAGACCGGTATTTCGCCACTGCTTCCACCGTCGTGCCGCTATTATCCGTCCTGCTCCGCGTACGCGATCGAAGCGCTCGAGAAGCACGGTGCGATGCGGGGCGGATGGCTGGCGATCCGCCGCATATGCAGATGTCATCCATTTCGGCCCGGCGGATTTGATCCTGTTCCCTAACTTTCGCGTATCCCGCTGATGGACAAGCGTCTACCGCTCGCCGCTGCACTGATCATCGTGGTGCTGTTCGGCGTGCCGCTCCTCTTTCCGCATCCGCCGGTCCCGCCAAGGCCGGCGAACGCGGATTCCGTCAGCCACGTTACCACGCCGGCTCCGGACGTCGCTGCCCCGCACACGGTCCCCGTAGCACCGGCGCCCGTCGCACACGCAACGGCGCTGCCGACCGCCAGGCCCGACACGATCGTGGAGCGGAGCGCGGTCACGACGACCTGGTTCAGCTCGATCGGCGCCGCACCGCTCGCCGTTCAAATCGACAGCTTCACCGCGCTGAACGGAAAGGGCGGGAAAGTCATGCTCAAGCACGGGCAGGAACCCCTGCTCAGGTTCCGCGTCATCACGCCGACGGACACGATCGCGCTCGACCGGATGGCGTTCACGGCGACGAAGACCGCCGGTGCGAACGGTGCGAGCGTCCTCTCGTTCACGGGCTCGAACGGGAAAGAGCAGGCGACGATCCGCTACAACTTCGTCACCGACAACTACCTCTCGACGATTTCATTCGACGTGACCGGCGCCGCGTCGCCGGCTTTCCTTCTCGTCGACATGCCCGGGGGGTTCGACACGCAGGAGGCGGACACGGTCGGCGACCTGCGCGCCCTCGCGTACTCGGTGAAGCCGGTCACGCAGAGTGCGCGCGGTACGCCCTTCACCAAGCTCGACTCCGGCGAAAAGAAACTCGAACCCGGCCCGCTCACGTGGGTTGTGGCGAAGAACAAGTATTTCCTCGTGGGCCTGTTGCAGCCGGTCGGCGGCAAGCCGTTCGCCGAGGCGCATCTCGAGGGGGGCGCGCGCACGCGCAAGCAGGCGACCAATGCGTCCGCCACCGCCGTGATGGCGCTCGACAGCGGGCACGCGACGTTCCAGATGTACGCAGGCCCGCAGTCGTGGAAACGCCTGCGCGCCATTGGCCGCGAGTTCGAGACGGTCAACCCATACGGCGGGTGGCTCCAGCCCGTGGTGCAGCCGTTCTCGACGATCGTGATGGCGACGCTGCTCTGGATGAAGAAGACACTGAACTTCAGCTACGGCTGGGTGCTCGTGATCTTCGGCATCTCCGTCCGGCTGCTGATGTGGCCGCTCAACCAGGGCGCCATGCGCACGAGCATCAAGATGCAGCGCATCCAGCCCGAGCTCACGGAAGCGCAGAAGAAGTACAAGAGCGATCCGGCCAAGCAGCAGGCGGAGATCATGCGCGTGTACAAGGAACACGGGATGAGTCCGTTCAGCGCGTTCTCGGGATGCCTGCCGATGCTGATCCCGATGCCCGTCTTCTTCGCGCTGTTCTTCGTGTTCCAGAACACGATCGAATTCCGCAACGTGCCGTTTCTCTGGATGCACGACATCTCGCTGCACGACCCGTACTACATCCTGCCGATCCTGATGGGCCTGTCCATGCTGCTCGTCTCGTGGATCGGCATGCGCAACTCGCCGCCGAACCCGCAGGCGAAGATGATGATGTACCTGATGCCGGGAATGTTCGTGCTGTTCCTGTTCAACACGGCGGCGGGACTCAGCATCTACTACCTCACGCAGAACATCGCCTCGCTCCCACAGCAGTGGCTCATCGCGAATGAGCGGGCGAAAGCGAAACAGGGCGGCTGACGACCCCGCTCGCGCGCCGCGCGTGCGCGAGGACACGATCGTGGCGGTCGCGACCG
>JANWKK010000216.1 GCA_025451425.1 Gemmatimonadaceae bacterium | reverse complement strand
CCGATCTCGCGCCGGCGCTGGCTCACGACGAACGCGATCGCTCCGAACACGCCGATCGCACTCAGCAAGAGCGCCATCGCTGCCGAGATCCCGAGGAGCAGCGTTGCGAAGGAGACGCGCGCCATCGACCGAGCGACGATTGCAGTCATCGGCTCGAGGTTCGCGATCGGAACGTGTGCATCGAGCTCCGCGACAGCGCGCCGGATACCGTCGGTGAGCGCCAACGGGTTGCCCGTTCGCGTGCGGACGACGACCCGCACGTAGTTAGGCGGCCCCCAGAGATGCGTGCCCGTCGCCGGGATGAGAGGATAGTAAATGATCGCTTGCGGCGGTTGGTCGAGCCCCTGGTCTCGTACGTCGCCGGCGATGCCGACAATGCGATAAAATGGCGGCTGTGTCGAATTCGAGATCGTCTTGCCGAGCGCGTTCTCACCGGGCCACAGGCGGCGCGCCAGCGTTTCGCTGATGACAACGCCCGCCGTCCCCTGCTCCGTCTCGGTCCACGTTGGTACTCGGCCGCGCACCGGAATGTGCATCGCCTCGAAGTACGTCGGGGCGACGAGCGGCTTCGGGATACACGGCGCCGACTCGCCCCGGCCAAGTGGCTTGTCCTCCGCAAAAATCAGAGCGCAGGCCGCGCCCGAAAACTGGTCGAGCGGGAGCCCTTCAGTGATGCCCGCCGCGGTAACGCCTGTCATGCCCGCGAGTCGTTCGTTGAGCCGACGATAGAACGTCTCGACGCCCTGAAAATCATGGTACGTGGAACGCGGCAGCGAGAGGGTGAAGCTCACGACGCCGGACGGATCGAAACCGGGCTTGGCGTTGCGTAAGTTGCGGAAGCTCTGAACGAGGAACGCTGCGTCCGCGAGAAGCACGAGCGCGAGTGCGACCTGGCCGACGAGCAACACGTCGCGTGTCGCGAGCTGGCCACGCGAGGCGGTCGCACCGCGGGCGCCCTCGCGGGCGCCAAGATCTACGCTCTGGTGACGCAAGCTCGGCAGGATGCCGAAAACGAGACCGATGCATAACGACAGACCGCCCGCGAACGCGACGGTCGCCACATCGAGATGTACTTCGGCCAGACGAGGACTGCTCGACGGCGCGACCGAAAGCAGCAGATGAATCCCGCTCCAGGCGAGCGCCAAGCCGACGGCGCCGGCCGAGATGGCGATGAGCAGGCTCTCACTAAGATAGTGAAGCGTCACGTTCAAGCGCGACGCGCCGAGCGCGCGGCGAATTGCGACCTCGCGCTGCCGCAGCTGGAGTCGCACGAGATAGAGATTGGCGACGTTCGCGCAGGCGATCAAAAGCACGAGTCCGACCGACGCGAGCAGAATCCAGAGAATGCCGCCGATATTCCCGAGAATCTCGTCGCGCTCCGAGATCACATCGGCGGTGAAATGATAGTTGCGCATGAAGCCCGGCGAGTAGGCGCTCGGAAAAAGCTCGGGAAAGCGCCGCGTGAGCGCGGCGAGGTCCCGCTGTGCGTCGGCGATCGCGACGCGCGGCTTGAGGCGTCCGATGACGCGCAGGCTGTGATCGTTCACGGGCGGCGCCAGCGAGTCGATCGGCATCGGGAACCACAGGTCGACGCGCTCGTCGGGAAGCTCCATCCCGCTCGCCATCACGCCGATCACCGTCATCCGCGACCCTTCGATGGTGATTGGCTTACCGAGGATGTTCGGGTCACCACCGTACCGGCGCTTCCAGAGATCGTTGCCGAGGACGGCGACGCTCGGCATGCCGGGATGCTCGTCACTGGTCGTGAGAGGGCGCCCAATCGCCGCGCGCAGCGCGAGCAGCCTAACGAGGCTCGCCGTCACGAAAGCTCCGCTAACACGTTCCGGGTCGCCCTCGTCAGTGATCGTTGGCAGCCAGGAGCTGAAGGCGCCGATGTCCTCGAGCGTGTGGTTGTGTCGCCGATACTCGTAGTACCCGGCGACAGACACGCCCCAGAAGCCGCTCACCGTCGCGCCCGAGACCGAGCTCCGAATCTTCACGAGCCGGTCAGCGTCGGGATAAGGCAACGGACGAAGAACGACGCGATCGAGCACCGTGAAGATCGCCGTCGTCGCCCCAATGCCGAGCGCCAGCGTGAGGACGGCGACGATGCTGAAGATGGGGCTTCGCGCGAGCGCACGCGTTGCGTGACGCAGCTCGCGACCCACTGCGCTGGCGACGTCCAAACGCCGTTGCTGCCTGCGAATGCGCTCGTCGATGACGCTCGCTTGCCGTCGATATTCGTTCGCGTCGCCAAACCGATCGCGCACCTCGCGCTCGGCGTCATTGCGAGCCATTCCGTGAGCCATGAGCTCCTCCACACGTTCCTGAAGGTGGAAGGCAAATTCCGCCTCGAGATCGCGTTCTGCGCGCGCTCTGGTGTTGGGCAGGCGGAACAGTCGGCGAATCATGATCCGGCCGAGTTGAGCACGAGCTGAACGACGTTCGTGTAACGCGACCACTTCGTCACTTCGGCCGTGAGCTGTCGGCGCCCAACGGTCGTTAGGCGATAGAACTTCGCGCGCCGATTCTTCTCGGTGATGCCCCACTCGGCGTCGAGCCAGCCGCGCTCTTCCAGCCGATGCAGCGCGGGATACAGCGCGCCCTCTTCGATTTGCAGCTCGCCGTTCGTAACTTGCTCGATGGAACGAAGGACGCCGAGGCCATGTGTCGGACCCCAGGCAAGTGTCTTGAGCACGAGGAGATCGAGCGTGCCGGGAAGGAGCTCGATGATGGGGCGCGCCATGCGGTGCGGAGATCGATGATTCGACTTACCTAAGCCGTTTAGGTAAGCTGCCCGTTGCCAACATGGCTGTCAAGAGACAGCCGTCGTCGTTAGGTCAGTGACCGTATTTGACGGGCTTCCGGACGAGAGCCGCGGAGAGCAGCAAGCTGCCCAATTGCTCGATGGTGAGGGTTTGCCACCCGGACGGCAGCGGCGTGAGCCGTCGCTTCTCCGTTGGGCTCTCGAAGCAGAGCCAACCGCGTCGATATCCTTCCGGCAGTGAGTCGATCGAGCGCCATTCACTCGACGCCGGGTTCACCTCGTACACCATCCACTCGACACCCGCATCATCGCGGAGCTGACGCATGCGCTCTCCGATCAGGTAGGAAGCTTCGCTTTGGCGCCCGCAAGATCCGCTCCCCGGTGACATAGCGCACACGATTTCGCGAGATGTGTCGAGCGCGGCAGGCGACTTGCGGGACTGCGCCGGCGTGAACGACGCCCCCGATCGCCTCACCAACGACGACGCTATCACCGAGATTCTCGCCGACTGGCGGCGACGGCTCCGGACTGCGTCCGACGGTGCTCCGGCGAGGGAGGGAGTGCGCGGTCACAGCGAGCGATCCCTCACGCGCGCCTTGCTCGCGGCCGCCGCAGCGCCGGAGGATACGCCGCAAGCCACGGAGTCGCTCGGCAAGCTGGCGATGATCGCCGCGCTGTACGGAGCCGACCATCCCCGCGAACGGCTTGATCCAGGAGCACTCTGCGACGAGCTCTCGCACTTACGTCAGGCAGTGTGGCACTATCTGAAGCGAAAGCGCCTCGAGGCCGACAAGCGCATTCTCGCCTTCGACCGCGCGCTCTCGCTGGCAATGCGAGCGGCGATCACGGGCGGGTATCAGTGTCGTGCAGAGAACTCGACGCTGGATGCTGGGGCTAGGAGATAGGGGCTAGGGGCTAGGGGCTAGGGGCTAGGAGCCAGGAGCTAGGGATTAGGCCCTAGCCCCTAGTCCCTATCCCCTCACTTGATGCCCACCATCCCCTTCGTGTAAGCCACGAGCTTCGCGGAATCGTAGCCGATTCCCTGGCGGTACACCGTCTCCACGTTCCTGATATCGCTCGGCGTACGCGTGGGGTCACCACGGAGGACGACGAGGTCGGCCTGCTTTCCTGGTGCGACTATACCGAGTCGGTCGGCGAAGCCGAGCACTTTCGCGCCATTCGCGGTCATGATCTGCACCGCCTGCTCCGGCGTGAACCCCGCCTCGACCAACAACTCGAAATTCCGCTGGTCCGCGTAGCCGGCGATTGCGCTGATGCAGCACGGGTCCGCGCCAGCACCGAGGAGCCCTCCGGCCTTCACGAAGGCGCGCTCGAATTCCATCCCCTTCTTCATCGCGCGACGCCAGAGCGAGTCGTCCGTCGTCTTCGCCTTCGTGTAGTAGTCGCTCACGAACTTCGAGACATCGGGATACAGTGCGTCGAGCACACGCTGATCCACCGGCACGCGGCTCGGCGCCGACAGCTCGTACACCGCCAGCGTGGAGGTCAGGCCGACGTGATGCGTCACCATGTCGTCGATGGTCTGCTGCACCTCCGGACTGTTGACGTCGAGCGCCGCGTAAACCGAATCGGTCCCCGACGATGGACAGCGGTCCGCCTGCTTGCCCTGTGAGTAGTCAGTGTTTGCAAACAGCCCGTGCTCGAGATGGTCGATTCCGAGCGCGACAGCCTCGCGATACGTCACCGAGCACAGATGGGCAGTGACCTTGACGCCGTGCTTGTGAGCTTCATCGATCGCGGCGCCAAGCTGGTCGCGCGTGATCGTGGAATACGCCTAGAACCAGGGTACACCCTCTTCCGCCCAGAAGCGTACGATGCGTCGGGCCTCGTCCGGATTTGCGATCGGATGCATCGCCATGGCGCCGTTAGGCGAGCCTTGGAGATATGGTCCGGTCACGACGATCTCCGGGCCGACCGCCTGCCCGCTCGCGATCTGCGCCTTGATGTTCATCTCCTGATACGGATCGACGCTGCCGGTCGTGCGAATGGTCGTTACGCCATTCGCAAGAAAGAGCTTGGGATAGCTCACCGGCATGATCTTCATCGACCCGCTCACCGGCGACGAGTAGTACATGTGGTCGTGTAAGCCAACGATGCCGGGTATGACAGTGCGGCCAGTCAGATCTATCGTGCGGGCGCCGGCTGGTATGACCACGCTCCCTGTCTTCCCGACGGCGGTGATCTGGTCGCCGGTGATGAGAATTGTCTGATCGTCTTTCGCAGGTGTGCCTGTCCCGTCAACGAGTCGCACATGGGTAAGAGCGACGACGGGAGCGTCGACGGCAACGAAAGCGCGCGACGCGTTCGAGAGCGTTGGCCGCTGCGCGGCGAGCGAGAAGGGTAACGCGAAAGCGGCTAGCGTGGCGATAACGCGCATGACGGGGACTCCAGGCGGGATGTGGAGGCGATGATTATGGCGAAGAAGACGAAAGAGAGGAACTCGGACTTGACGTTATCCCAAAGTGGTTGAAGGTTCGCGGCGATCAGCTGTTAGAGAAGTCGAAATCCACCGGAGGAGCCATGAGAACTGCGTCGAAGCTGTTGGCAGTGGCTGTCGCCTGTCTGTTGTCGGGATGCTTTCATCAGATCGTGCAGACAGGAAGGACGCCGGGTACCACGGTGATCGAGAAGCCATGGACGGCGACTTGGCTCTGGGGGCTCGTCCCGGCGAACGAGATTTCGTCAGCGGCACAGTGCCCGAATGGCGTCGCGACTGTCGAGACGCAGCAGAGCTTCCTCAATGGACTCGTTGGGGGACTCACGCTGGGCATTTACACGCCGCAAGAAGTGACGATTACCTGCGCGAGCGGAAGCGCGATGGCGCCAGGGGCACACGAGATCGACGTGGCGCACGACGCGCCGGTCGCCGACCGTGTCGCCGCGATCCAGCAAGCAATCGAAGTCTCCTCGCGCACTCACGAACCGGTTGTCATCCGCTACTGATTCTCGACACTCGATCCCTCCAAGGAGAATCCACATGCGCAGACTTGCATTGCCGCTCGCGGCGATACTCCTCGCCGGCTGCTATCACGTGACGGTCGTCACGGCGGCTCCTCCGTCCGCAACGAAGGTGAACAAGGAGTGGCAGAACGGCTTCGTGTACGGTCTCGTGCCGCCGCCTGAGCTCAACGTCAAGGATCAGTGCCCACAGGGCGTCGCAAAGGTCGAAACGGAACGGAGCTTCTTGAACGGTCTCGTGAGCGCCCTCACATGGTCGCTCTATACGCCCATGCACACCGAGGTGACGTGCGGGACTCGTTAGGTCACTGCAGCGCCGCCCGGAGGCGTTCCTTCCACGCCTCATCAGCGACGAAGAGCGAATCAGGGAAACGACGATACGCCGCGAGCTGATTGTAGATCGCCTCGCTGTGGTAGGAGTTGAGGCCTACCGCGGCGAGGTACTGCAGGCGCAGGTTCCGGTCGCGATTGATCGCCGCGCCCTCGAGCCACGATTTCAACGTCGAGCCGTCTCCGGCATACGTCGAAAAAAGGGTGATCGGTGAATCGAAGCCTACTTCGCCAAGTGACGCCGCGACCGCCGCGTAACGAGGATTCCCGAAGCGCGCCGCGAGCGCGCCGATGTCGATGCGCGTCGGTTGGTCCTGGGCGAGAAGCACGAGATCGTAGCCGCCGCCGTTCATGTTGTTCGCCCATACCGTGCCGTGCGGAAAGACCTCGAGAAAGGTCGCGATCTCGCTCTTGACCGCCTCGGGCGTGCTCTCGTAGAGCGGCACCCATTGCGTGACGACGCCGCCGGGCTTGAGATGCTGTTTCACCGCCTCGAAGTACTCGCGCGTGTACAGCGACGCGGCACCCTTCACCCACGGATGAATCGGGTCGGAGGTAATGACGTCGAACTTGTCGTGCGTCGTGAGAATGAAGCTGCGCGCGTCGTCGTAGACGATCATCGTCCGCTTGTCGTTCGCGACGTCGTTGTTCTCCTTTGTGAAGTAGCCCGACACGACGCGCGGAATGAGCGGCTCGATCTCGCAAATCGTTATGCGCTCGACGTCGGGATACGGCACGAACGAACCAGCCGTGACGCCCGCGCCGAAGCCGACAACTAACACCGACGCGGGATGCGGGTGCACGAGCGCGGGGAGATGCGCGAGCATTCGCTGGAGCCGCATGTCCTGCGGCAACGTCGACGCCTCGACCTTCCCGCTGACGTGAAACTGCGTCGCGCCGCTCGAGGTCAGTGTCGTCACCGCCACGCTCGAGTTCATCCCCTCGCCCACGAAGCGCACGTCCACCTGACCAAGCCACGTCACCATGTAGCGACCGTAGGCGACGAGCAGCCCCGGCACGCCGGGCGTCTTCACACCAGCGAAGATCGCCAGCAGAGCCGTTGCCGTAACGGTCACGACGCGCACTAGTCCGCGCAACGCGGTTGCGAACATCGCAACGGCCGCCACCGCGGCCAAGCCCACGATCCAGCGCTGCGCGCTCTGCGTGCCGACGACGGGAATGAGCACGAGACTGAAGCCGAGCGCACCGATGATCCCGCCGACGGTATTCGCGGCATAGATCGAGCCGACGAACCGCGCGGCATCGCCGTCGTCGTGCGCCGCAGACGCGAGCGCGAGCGGGAAAGACGCGCCCCAGAGACACGCCGCCGGCAGCACGACCCACACACATCTCGTCAGGTCCAACTGAAATGTGAACCACGGACTCGGCGCCAGGGCTGGATTGATCGGCCAATAAGGGAGCGCGAGTCCGATCACCGATGCGGCGAACAGGATCGCGAAGACCTGCAGCAGCTGGCAGATGCCTAACGCGAGCCGCGGGCTGGAGGCGGTTCTGCCGATCGCCGCGCCTGCGGCGCTGCCGATCCCGAGCCCCGTCAGGAACACGCCAAGGATCATCGAGAACGTGTAGGTCGTCGCGCCGAGCATGAGCGAGAGCAATCGCGTCCACACGACCTCGGCGCCAAGCGCTGCCGCGCCGGAGAGGCCGATAGCGAGATAGACGGGAGCGCCCCGCGGACGGAGGGTGGAGGGCTGCGGGTAGAGGGTGGAAAGTTGAGGGTCGAGCGTCGGGGCACGCCGTACAATGACGAACGCGGTCGCCGCCACCGCGACGTCGATCGCGACCGCGGCGAGCGTCGCGATCGTGAGATCGTACACGCGCAGCAAATAGAAGCCGGCGAGAATGCTACCGAACACGGCACCTACGGTGTTCCCGCCATAGAGAAAGCCGATCCAGGCAACGCCGTTAGGCGTCGCGTCTGCCGTGCGCGATGCCGCCGGCAGCGTTGCGCCCATCAGAACCGTTGGCGCCAGCAGGCATATCGCGCAGACGACGGCGCGAATCACGATCGCGAACGGGCCATGGCCAGCGATTGCCGAGTACACGCCACTCACGAGCGGGACGACGGCGAGCACGAAGAGGCCGCCGGCACCGATGCCCAACTCGAGCACTGCGTAGAGCCGCAGCGGGTGCACGGCGCGCAGTCTCGTTAGGCGCGGCAGGAGGAGGCTGCCGAGACACATGCCGCCCATGTACGTCGCGAGGAGCACGGCAAGGGAGATCGCCGAGGACCCGATCACGAGCTCGAGCAACTGGAACCAGACGATCTCGTAAATGAGTGCGGCAACGCCGCTCAGAACGAAGAGCGCGAGGAGAGGGCCAAGCGCTCGCGGAGCGCCGCCGCCGCTGCCGACGGGCTCGAATCGAGTGTAAGCGCGTTTGGTGACGGTTTTGGGCACGGGCGGGAACGGCTTTCGCGCGGACCTCTTGCCAACTTTGGCAACTCAAGCTTCCCGCGCGATCGAGAGGACGGGGGCGGCTAATGTTGAGCCCCGAGCGGCGCCGATGCCAGAGGCCAATTTCGGGAACGCCGCGAGCGTGAGCGGTGATATTGAGCCATGAGCTCGGGCCTTTTCGTGCCGGCGTTCACCTATCCCACCCAGGACAGCGAGCCCAGAGGCGAGAGGCAAGCCGAGAGCTTACGGAGATCAGAGAACTACTTGAGCTATGAGAGTCAGCGGCGAGCGATGAGAAGAGCAGCTCGGGCCCTTTCCAATCGCCGTGTTGGCATCTCACCCCGGATGGTGAGCCCAGACGCGAGAGGCAAGCCGACAACTTACAGGGATCAGAGAATTACCTCAGCAATCAGAGTCAGCGGTGAGAGGTGAGACAAGCAGCTCAGCCAGGAGTGGAATTGATCCGTGGCGCGGCCATCCGCAGTGATACCATAGGCGCATGTCAAACGCATCAAGGGCTGGCAACGCGCGCATGCATTGTCGATCGCACTGACTGCACAAGCGCACGCGGAAATTCTCACGGGCGGGATATGCGCGCCTCGGCGCTCAGCTGACGGGAGCCGTCGACAGCATCAAGGACAACATCGCCGAAGGATGCGGCGCAGCGACGAATAAGGAATTCGCGCGATTCCTCGCGCTGAGCTGACCTTCTCATGGCTCGCCGCTGACTCTCATAGCTCAAGTAGTTCTCTGATCTCCGTAAGCTCGCGGCTTGCCTCTCGCGTCTGGGCTCGCTGTCGTGGGTGCGATGTGTGAAGCCACCTCGAAAGGGCCCGAGCTGATCTTCTCATCTCTCGCGGCTGACTCTGAGAGCTGAGGTAGTTCTCTGATCTCTGTGAGCTCTCGGCTTGCCTCTCGCCTCTGGGCTCGCTGTCCTGGGTGAGATACCGACGGCGATTGGAAAAGGCCTGAACTGAGCGCTCACGTCTCACAGCTCATCTGCGCTCTCTCTCGAAAATTTTCCCGATGATCCCAGATGCGGCAAGAAGTGCTGCACAGCCGACGCCCGTGCTCGAGCATGGTCAGCCGCTCCGCTTCTCGAGCTCCCCCAGCAATGACGGAATGAATCCCCCGAACGCACCGTTGCTCATGACAAGCACCAAGTCCCCGCGCTTCGCCTCGCCCGCCACTCGGCTCACGAGCTCACCGACATCCGACGAGTAGTCGGCGTCGATACCCTGAGCGCGTAGCGCGTCGACAATGGCGGGGACGCTGAGCTGCTCGTTCGCCGGCACCTTGTCGTGGGGCTCCGGCACTTTGAGCGACACCCGCTGCGCGCCGTCGAACGACTCCGCGTACTCCTTCTGGTGAATGTTGCGGCGGCTGGTATTCGAGCGCGGTTCGAAGACAGCCCACAGTCGCCGATCGGGATACCGCAGACGGATCGCGCGTATCGTTTCGCGCACGGCGGTCGGATGATGCGCGAAATCGTCGATGACGAGAATTCCGTTGGGTTCGCCGCGCTCCTCTTGCCGACGCTTTACTCCACGGAAAGATGCAAAGCCCGTAGCGATCTGCGCGCTCGTTAGGCCCAGCGATCGCGCCGCGGCGTAGACGCCGACGGCATTCTCGACGTTGTGACGGCCGGACATCGGAAGGAGAAGCCGCGGTGCGCTTCCGTCCGGCTCGCGGATAACGAAATGCGCGCCTGACGAGTCGAACGTTGGCTCGAGGGCCGCGTAGTCGCCGCTGAAGCCGTAGGTCACCGCGCGCGCACGTCCCTTGGCAGCGATCTGTACGGCATTCGGATAGCTGGAGCACACCGCCAACGTTCCGTCGACTGGGAGCGAATCGGCGAACTTCACGAACGCCGACTCGTAATGCGACATGTCGCGATAGATGTCGGCGTGGTCGAACTCGATGCTCGTCAGGATTGCCGTCTTCGCGCGGTAGTGGAGAAATTTGGGTCCCTTGTCGAAATAGGCAGTGTCGTATTCATCTCCTTCCACGACGACATACGGCCCTGCGCCATAGCGGAAATTGCCGTCGTAGTTGAGCGTCACGCCGCCAACGAGGAACGACGGATCGGTTCCCGCCGCGACGAGCACGTGGGCCATGAGGGCCGACGTGGTTGTCTTCCCATGTGTGCCAACAACAACAACGCTGTGCTTCTTCGCGAGGACAAGAGATCCAAACGCCGCTGGAAAGCTCATCTGCGGAATTCGGCGTTCACGCACCGCAGTCGCTTCCGGATTCTCGCGCCGGATGACGTTTCCGATGATCGCGAGATCCGGGCGTGCGCGATCGAGATTCTCAGCGGCGTACGGCGTCATCACGTCGATGCCCCAGGCGCCTAACATGTCGCTCATGGGGGGATAGACATTCGCGTCGCTGCCCGACACTGTATAGCCGGCCGCCTTGAGCATTCCTGCAAATGATCCCATCCCCGTGCCGGCGACGCCGACGAGGTGGATGCGCTTCACGGAGCGCGGCGCGATATCGTCCAGTACGAGACCGTTGTCATTCATGGCCATGAAGCATAGCGCATGGATCCTCGTTTTCCTCGCTCTGCCGACAGTCGCGAGAGCGCAGACTGACATCAGCGCACGGCCGCGAAATTCACTCTGCTGGCGCGGCAAGCCCGCGCCGCAGTGCGGCAGCTTCTGGATCACGGAAATCAGCGGCGAGTTCTCTTACGCAACGACGCAAACCCATTACAGGTTCGATTACGGAAGCT